>CAZMJK010000045.1:0-10498 GCA_964566555.1 uncultured Bifidobacterium sp.
GCGACGAAGAGGTCTTCGACGATCCCTATCAGTTCAACATCGATCGTTTCCCGAATGAGCACATCGCCTTCGGCGGCGGCGGGCAACACTTCTGCCTCGGCGCCAACCTCGCCCGCATGGAACTCAAGCTCATCTTCCGCGAGATCCTCGAGCGCATCCCCGATATGCGACTCAACGGCGAGGTCGAGATCCTCCGTTCGAACTTCATCGGTGGGATCAAGCACATGCCCGTGACCTACACCGCCGGGGCGAAGCGCAACCCGGCCCCACTGGCCACCGCCTGACACACCTCAGTCACTGGATCTTCGAGGCCGCCGACCCCGGCGGCCTCGTCGCGTCTGCCGATCGGGAGAACCTTGACTAAGTCCAAGATACTGACGTAGGTTGCCCCGGTGCCATCTGCTCCCGTCGTCTCCGAGGCCGAGCGCTCGCTCGAACGTCTCTTCCGGCTCACGGTCAACCGCGCCATCCACCATCGCCAGACCGCGGCGATCGGTGTCGACGTCACTCGCGCCGGCTACGCGATCCTGCGAACCCTCGCCGAGGGTGGCGACCTCCCGATGGGACAATTGGCGAAGCGCTCCTCGATGGACCCTGCTGCCGCCAACCGTCAGGTGCGAGTACTCGAAGATGCCGAACTCGTCGAACGTGTCACCGACCCCGATGACGCCCGACTCGCGGTAGCTCGACTGACCACGAAAGGGCGGCGAACCCACGATCGCATCGTGGCGTTGCGCGTCGAGCAGATGACCGATGTCCTCGATTCCTGGAGTGAGCGCGACTGCGCCGAACTCGTTCGCTTGATCGATCGCCTGGTCGCCGATCTTCGCTCCACTCCCCTTCGAACCGATTCACTCACCAGCAAGGAGTTGCCATGAGTCGCATCAACAGCGATCGCCGGATCGACTACGCCGGATCCGTCCACGACGACCGGGAGATCGACGCAGTCGTCGAGGTCCTCCGTGGTGGTCCCACGGCGATGCGCATCGGCAAGAACGTCAAGGCGATGGAACGACGTGTCGCCGACCTGTTCGCCAAGAAGCGGGGCGTGATGTGCAATTCCGGCAGCTCCGCCCTCTATCTCGCGTACGAGGCGATCGATCTGCAACCGGGCGATGAAGTGATCACGAGTTCCGTCACCTTCTCCACCGACGTGGCTCCCATCGTTCGCAAGTCCGCCGTTCCCGTATTCGTCGACGTCACCCCCGACACGTTCCAGATCGACGTGCACCGCATCGAGGAGATGGTGACTCCGAAGACCCGCGCCATTCTGGCTCCGAATCTGATCGGGAATTGCCCCGACTGGGACATCATTCGTGAGATCGCCGATCGACACGATCTGCTCGTCATCGAAGACTCCTGCGATGCGCTCGGCCAAACACTTCGCGGAACACCGACGGGAACTCGTGCCGATATCTCACTCACGAGCTTCGCCCTCTCCCACATCATCACGGCGGCCGGCACCGGCGGAATGGTGTGCTTCGACAATGACGAACTCGCCGATCGTGCGCTCCTCTTCCGTCGTTGGGGGCGGCGATCGGAACTCCAACTCTTCGGTTCGCTGAAAGGCAAAGTGGATCGGTTCTTCAGCACCATCGACGACGGTCTCGAATACGACAACATCTTCATCTTCGACGAGAACGGGTGGAATTTCGAACCCTCCGAGATCTCGGCTGCGTTCGGGCTGGTCCAGCTCGACAAGTTGGAGGAGAACCTGGCTCGACGTCAGCGAAGCTTCGCCATCACGAGCTCGCATCTGGCGAAGTACCCGCACCTGTTCGTCCTTCCTCAGCTCACCGAGGGCATCGAGACGGGGTGGCACATGTTCCCGTTCATCATCCAACCCGACTCCGGCATTCGCCGAGCCGAACTTCAACAATGGATGGAGTCGCACGGCGTCGACACGCGCATGGTCTGGACCGGCAACATCACCCGTCAACCGATGCTTCGCGGCCAGGAATTCCGCGTGCCATCCGATGGGTTGCCCAACGCCGATCGAGTCATGGAATGGGGACTGATCGTTCCCAACAACCATTCCCTTTCCGATGAGGACTGCGACTACATCGGTGAATGCATCGATGGCTTCGTCGCCGAGAAGGGTTTGTGATGGCAGGCCGTTTCTCAGGCCGGCGCGTGGTCGTCACCGGATCGAGTCGCGGAATCGGTGCGGCGCTGGCCGAGCGATTCGCCGCCGAAGGTGCCAACCTCGTTCTCACGGCGCGAACCCTCGACCAGCACGCCACCCTCGAAGGAAGCCTCAACGCCACGAGGGAACGGCTGGCAACCTACGGCACCCAGGTGGAAGTGGTGGTGGCCGATCTCACGGATCCGACCGACCGTCTGCGGGTCATCCCCGAGGCCGCCGACGCACTCGGCGGACCCATCGAGATCCTCGTCAACAATGCCGCTGCGTCGATCCAGGCTCCCCTCACCGGGTTCTCGGTGAAGCGACGTAACATCATGTTCGAGGTCAATGTGAATGCCCCGCTCGACCTGTCGCTGGCGGCCGCCCCGCCGATGATCGAGGCCGGGGAAGGTTGGATCATCAACCTCTCCAGCGGCAGCGCAACGTTGTGGGGTGGACCATCGGAGCCCATCGTTCCGACCTCGGTGAATATCTCCGCCTACGGCGCGACCAAAGCAGCGCTCAACCGAATCTCGAACGGCCTCGCCATGGAACTCTACGGAACGGGGGTGCGGGTCAACACGGTGGAACCGCGTGCCGCCGTCCTGTCCGAAGGTGCCGCTGCGCTCGTCGGCGATCGACTTCGCCCCGACCAGATCGAATCGATGGAGGAGATGGTCGAGGGCACACTCGTGCTGTGCGACTGCCCGCCCGAGGTCACCGGCCGGATCACGGTCAGTCTCGACAACATCGCCGAATTCGGCCTCGAGGTAAGGAACCTGAACGGGACCCCCCGTTAGGCAAGTAGTACCGTGGGGCGCCTGACAAGGGGGAGCTCCATGTTCGATCTCAAAATCATCAACGGCACGATCGTGGACGGAACCGGCGCCGATCGCTTCGTCGGCGACCTCGGCATCACCGACGGCGTCATCGTCGCGGTTCGCCGTGGCGGCGGTCTCGAAGGCGACGCTGCCGAGGTCATCGATGCAACCGGAATGATCGTCGCACCGGGATTCGTGGACATCCACACCCACTACGACGGTCAGGTCACCTGGGACGGCCTTCTCGAACCCTCCTCACAACACGGCGTCACCACGATCGTCAGCGGGAATTGCGGCGTCGGATTCGCTCCCGTCCGTCCCGGTTATGAGGACGCCCTGATCGAACTCATGGAAGGCGTTGAGGACATCCCCGGCACCGCCCTCACCGAGGGGATGACCTGGGGATGGGAATCGTTCCCCGGCTACCTCGACAAACTCGAGGAACAGGACCTCGCCGTCGACTTCGGTGTGCAGATCGCCCACAGCGCCGTGCGCACCTATGTCATGGGTGATCGTGGCGCCCGCAACGAACCGGCATCAGCCGAGGACATCGAACTCATGGCCAAGTTCGTCGAGGAGGCGATCGACGCTGGCGCGCTCGGCTTCTCCACGTCCCGCACGCTCGGCCACCGCGCCATGAACGGTGAACCGGTTCCGGGCACCTTCGCCGCCGAGGACGAACTCTTCGGCCTCGGTCGTGCGATGGCACGCGGTGGCGCGTCGGTCTTCGAACTCGCGCCGATGGGTGCTGCGGGCGAGGACATCGTCGCCCCCAAGACCGAGGTCGAGTGGATGAAGCGTCTCGCCGCCGAGATCGATCGGCCGGTGTCGTTCGCCCTCATTCAGGTCGATGCCGCTCCCAATCTATGGCGGGAGATCATGGCCGAGTCACTCCTCGCCCACGAGGCCGGGGCACCGATCTACCCGCAGGTGGCCGCTCGCCCGTTCGGCATGCTGCTCGGCTTCCCCGGCCACCACGCGTTCTCGAAGCGACCCACGTATGTGGATCTTCGGGCGAAGTTGTCGCGTGAGGAACTCTTCGCCGAACTGCAGTCCCCTTCGGTGAAGGCCAAGATCCTCTCCGAGACCGACCTCCCGTCCGACCCCGCCGTGTTGTTCGATGGAATGAACGGTCTCGCACAGGGGATGGTCGGTCGCACCTATCCCCTGGGCTCGCCGGTCGATTACGAGCCGACACCGGACAAGACCATTGCGGCGATCGCGGAAGCCCAGGGTCGCGACCCACTCGAGGTCCTCTACGACGCGTACTGCGAACACGGTGCCGGGGCCATGACGATGCTGCCGTTCTTCAACTATTCCGACGGCAACCAGGACGCGGTGCGCGAAATGCTCCTGCATCCGGCGGGCGTCGCGGGCCTGTCCGACGGTGGGGCTCACTGCGCCATGATCTGTGATGCCTCCTACCCCACGTATCTGCTCTCGTTCTGGGCCAAGGAGGGCGGTCGGACACGCGGACCGGGACTCCCACTCGAATACGTGATCAAGAAGCAGTCATCCGATACCGCACAGTTGTACGGACTCACCGACCGCGGCGTGATCGCCGAAGGCAAGAAGGGCGACATCAACATCATCGATATGAATCGCATCGAGATCGGTCGCCCGTACATGGCCTACGACCTTCCTGCCGGCGGAAACCGACTCCTGCAAGGATCGACCGGCTACGTCAACACGATCGTGAGTGGAGTCGTGACCCGTCGCAACGGCGTCGACACCGGCGCTCGACCCGGCCGCCTCGTTCGCGGTCAACGCTGAACCACCCTTTTCACTGCAACCATCTCAACCCGTTCCGGAGGAACCCATGCCGTCATCTCTTGCAGGCCGCGCTGCCATCGTCACCGGAGGGGGCACCGGCATCGGTGCTGCCTGCGCGACCCGACTCGCCAGCGATGGAATGGACGTCACCATCTGTGGCCGCACCGAGAGCAAACTGACCGAGGTCGTCGATCGCATCAAGGCCAGCGGCGCGTCGGGTCAGGTTCGCCATCAGGTCACCGACGTCACGGTCGAGAGCGATGTCGCCAACCTCGTCGCCGGCCACCTCGACGCTTTCGGTCGTCTCGACGGATTCATCGCCAATGCCGGCGGTGGCGGCGGCATGGGCCCGTACCACCTGCTCGATACCGACGAGTTCCTTCGCGTCCTGCACCTCAACGTGCTCGGCACGATGCTCTCGGTGAAGTACTCGGCTCCTCACCTCGTGGCCGCTGGAGGTGGATCCTTCGTCGGAATGTCCTCGCTCGCCGGCCATGTTCCCCACCCGATGTTCGGCGCCTACTGCGTCTCGAAGGCCGGCATCGAGGAGATGATGCGCAACGCCGCCAACGAATACGGCGAGACCAAGGTGCGATTCAACGCCGTCCGTCCCGGATTCATCTCGACCGAGATCATGGAGGGCATCCCACGGGATTCGGCGGTCTACGACTCGTACATCGTCAACACCCCGATGAACGACGTCGGTGAGCCCGAAGACGTCGCCAATCTCTGCCGTTTCCTCCTCAGTGACGAGGCACGTTGGATCACCGGAACGACCATCAACGTCGACGGAGGACACCATCTGCGGTGCGGGCCGGACTTCCGCTCGTTCATCGAGCCGGCGATCGGCCATGACGCGCTGGTCGGTCGCATGTCGTGAAGGTCGGTTTCTACTTCGACCTGCGCAACCCCGAGCCGTGGGCCCGTCCGTGGCCCGAGGTCTACCGCCGAGCCCTCGACCTCGTCGTCGAGGCCGAGGGTCTCGGTGCCGACTCGGTGTGGTTCTCCGAGCACCATCTCTTCGCTGATGGCTACCTTCCGCAGCCGCTGACATTCGCAGCCGCAGTTGCGGCGCGCACATCAAAGGTTCGGATCGGAACGGCTGTCCTGATCGCCGCACTTCGTCCGGCTGTGCTCGTCGCCGAAGAAGCGGCCGTCATCGATCAACTCTCCGACGGCCGTCTCGAACTCGGGATCGGCGCCGGTTACAGCGTCCCAGAGTACGAGCTGTACGCAACCGACATCTCGCGTCGCTACGGACTCACCGATGCTGCGGTGCGAGAGATCAGACACTTACTCGATGACGGCATCGTCACACCGCCGGCCGCGCAACGCCCCTTCCCGATCTGGCTCGGCTATCAGGGGCCCCAAGGCGCCAAGCGCGCCGGACGGCTCGGCGTCGGGCTGCTCAGCCTCGACCGCGCACTGCTCGAGCCCTATCAAGAGGGTCTCGTCGAAAGCGGACACGATCCGTCGATCGCCCGCACCGGCGGAATGCTCGACATCATCGTCGCCGATGACCCCGAGACCGCCTTCGAGCGCATCCTTCCCCACTATGCGCACCAACTGAACTCGTATCGGGCTGCGGCCGTGGCCGGAACCGGTCATGACGCACCGAAGGAGATCACCGTCGAGAAGTTGCGCAGCGGTGCAGCCCAGAAAGGCCAGATCCCCGGCCTGCGGGTCCTCTCACCCGTCGATGCCGTGGCCGCCATCCGTGAGACCACCGACGGTGCGCCGGTCGAACACGTCTACCTCTGGGCCAGCGTCGCCGGTATGCCCGACGATCTCGTCGAGCGTCACATCGAGCTCACCTGCACGCAGGTGGCGCCGCAACTCTGATCTGCGGCCGCTCACGTCGAGGGAGGAAGCGAGGGAAGGAGCCCGATCTCGCGCGCGATGTCCTGGGCCTGGTGGTACGAACCGTTCTCCATGACCGTCGTGCCCGTCGTCGCCAGCCACACGATGGCGGCACCGATGACGGACGGCTCGACGCCTCGTGCCGCGATCTCTCCGAGTTCGGTCACCATCTTGGTTCGTTCGGTGGCCACGAATCCCGGATCGACGGTGTAGGCCACCACGCCCCGTTCGCCGTACTCGAACGCGATGCGATCAGCAGCGCGGTGGAATCCGGCCTTCGCCGCGCAATAAACCAGTTGCGGTCCACCGGCTCCGATCGGCATCTTGAGCTTCCACTTTCCCGAACCGGAACCGATGTTGATGACCACGCCACTGCCGCGCTCGACCATATGCGCAACCTGGGGCTGCAACAGCAACAACTGGGCGGTGAGATCACCCCACATCTGATTCACCAGATCGTCAGGATCGGTCTCGAGGAAATGTTTCGGACCGCCTCCGGCGACGTAGATCGCATTGTTGACGACGACGTCGAGATGACCCAAGCCCTCGATCGCAGCATCCACCGCTGGAACGAGCGCGGCACGATCGAGAAGATCGAGTGGGATCTGCAATGCTCGGCGCCCTCTCGCTTCGATCTCTGCGGCGGTGGACGCAAGACTTCCCGGAAGGACCTGTCCATCGGCGGTTCGGGCCGACGGATCCCCATCGACCACGGTTCGGGCCGTAATGGCGACGTCGAAACCGGCGTCGGCCAATGCGATCGCCGTCGCCCGTCCGATCCCTCTGCTCGCGCCCGTCACGAGCGCCGTCGATTGTTCTGTCACGCTGCCCATGCTGTCAGATCAAGCGACCGTCGCCGGCGTTGCGGTCAGTCCCAAAGAGACTGACCGCGCGCTGCACGGAACAACCGGCGAGCATCGGGAAAGGAGTGATTGTCGTGGTCCTCCCCCCATGCGGTGGTGCCATCGAAGGACCAACGCGTCAGACAATTGATCGTGTAGAGGTTCGGGTTGATCAGAAAGGCAAGGGAATTCGTCGTCTCGCCGCGCGCGCTGAATCGCCGATCGAGTTCATCGACCCCGTCGAGTTCCACGACCAACGGAAACCCCTCACCATCGCGCTCGATCACGCGCCGCTCGCCGCTCTTGAGCTTGGCCCATCGACCATCGATCATGTACGAACCGTGGATCGCGATCGCCCCGGAACCGAAATCCATCGTGATGGCGTGGAACGCATGCTCGTCGGAGGCGGTGGCGTAGCTGTAGCCACCCCTCTTCGTGGGCCCACCATGGATGCCCTGACCGAATTGCGGACGTGGACCCCACGAGCGGTCACGGAATCCGTACGCGTCCACCGTGATGGTTTCGCCGTGAAGGATGATCGTTCCCTCATAGCGACACGGTTGATCCACATGTGACTCCCCCAACATGTTGGGGGCCACGATTCCGGTCACGACAAGGTCGACGTGGATCTCGTCACCATCGTCAGGATCGTCGTAGCGGATCCGCCACTGCCTCTGTGGCTCCAGACACTCGTAGCGAATGCCGTTGGCGAGTGACAGATCGGTCAGCTTCTGATCGTTCAACGGCAGATGCCAGAACTGTTTGGCATAGACGCAGGTCTCCGGACGCTCGTTGCGTCCGTCCCAGAAGAATGCACCACCCGCAGCCACGCCCTGGTTTGACTTGAAATACGGGTACAACTGACCCGAGAGGTTCCGCTCCGGCACCGCGAAGGTGAACCAGCAGGTCTCGGTCCATTCCGGATCGTCGCTTGTCGGTGGATGGAACTCGTCGTCGGGGTGCATCTCCATCAGCTGAACGCGAGGCCCGTGACCATCGCCGACGAGAGCCCGCAATCCACATGGAGGTTCTCACCATTGATGAACGCCGCGGCATCACTCCCCATGAAGGCGAGCGATGGCGCGATATCGGCTGCCACCGCCATTCGACCGTTTCCTTGGACACCGACCGCCCAGTTGATGGCGTCCTCGCCCATCGACACCTTGAAGTCCGCCATCAACGGCGTGTCGACGGGAGCGGGACAGATGCTGTTGATGCGGATCCCGGAACGAATCGCCGAATACGAACGACGCATCGTGTACACCTGCATGCACATCTTCGAGAAGGCATAGACATCGTTGACCACTTCGGGATGCGCCTCACACCAGTCGAGGAAGGCGTCCCAATCGGCGATCTCCAAGAGTTCGGTGATCTCCGCCACCTGTGCCGGCCAACCATTCCCCGCCATCGACGCCGTGTACACGATCGTCCCACCTTTGGTGATGCGGTCGATGAGGCCGTCGGTGAGTCGTCGCGATGCCGCGACGTTGACCGCCATACAGGTTCGGACTCCTGCGTTGGCGGCCACACCAGCGTTCGAGAACAACACATCGATGGGGCCTTCGATTTGGGCGATTGCGGAATCGATCGATGCGGGATCTGCGAGATTTGTCTCGATGAAGTGGTCGCAGCGGCCGGTGGGCGCCTTGATATCGAGAATGGTGAGGTGTTCGACACCCAATTCGTCGAGCAGTTCGACCAGCGCAGCGCCGATACCGGTCGCGCCGCCGGTCAGAACCACGCGCTTGCCCGAATAACTGAAGAGATCGGTCATGGATTGATGCCCCCAAGATGCAGGGCCGCCCTCTTGCGGCCACCCCTGCGAACCTACGAGTGACGCCGAAAAGTGTCAACATCACGAGATGGAACTGCGAAAGCTCACGCCCGGCTTCGCCGCCGAGGTCAGCGATGTCGATCTGAGCGGCGACCTCGATGACGCCACGATCGACGCGATCTACGAGGCCCTCGTCGAGAACAAGGTCCTGCTCCTTCGCGCCCCTGATCTCACGCCCGATCAGCACATGGCCCTCGGCCGGCGCATCGGTGAGATCGAGGTTCACGCGTTCTTCCCGAACCTCGGCTCGGGGTATGAACATGTGAGCGTCCTCGACTCCGAAGCCGGCAACACCGCAACGATGTGGCATACCGACGAGACGTTCCTCGAACACCCCCCGATGGGAACACTCACTCAGGCGAAACTCCTGCCCGCGGTGGGCGGCGACACGCTGTTCGCCGATTGCGCTGCGGCCTACGACGCGCTCTCCCCCAACATGAAGCAGTACCTCGAGGGCCTCACCGCCATCCACGATCTCGGCAAGATCGCCGAGATGCGATACCGCTTCGGGAGCGGCGATGCCCAGAACCTGGCCGACGCCGTTCTCGCCGAGCGGCGTACGGCACACCCCGTGGTTCGCACCCACCCCGAGACCGGAGCGAAGAGCCTGTTCGTGAACCCCACGTACACCCGCTGGATCGTCGGCCTCCCGCCCGATGAGAGCGACATGGTGCTGGCCACACCGTCAAGGAGCAGTTCACCTACCGGCACCAGTGGGCCGAGGGTGATCTGCTCATGTGCGACAACCGCTCGACCATGCACATGGTGCTCAACGATTTCGGCGGTCGCCGTGTGATGTATCGAGTCTCGGTGGTGGGCAGCGGTCACCTCTGAGTTCCTCTTCGTGGCCGGTTCCCGAGACCGACCGAACGACTAGTTTGACCGGCAAAGGCGGCGATCTCGCCGCATGCGAAAGCGAAGGATCACATGGCATATCCACTCGACGTCGGCGGCCTCACTGACTATCCGATGAAGGTCGGATCGATGCTCCTCACGATGGTCGACCCCAACCCGGGCTTCGAGGCGGCGTACAACCGCTGGTACGAACGTGACCACTTCTACGCGGGATGCATGGTCGCACCCCACCAGATGTCGGGCTCACGGTGGGTCGCACCTCGACGACTCAAGGATCTGCGGTGGCCGGCCGGCGATACGACGGTCGCCAACCCCACCGATGCCGGTTCCTATGTGGCCATCTACTGGGTGGAGAACGGTGGGCACGAAGCGTGGAACGACTGGAGCA
>CAZMJK010000046.1:0-2126 GCA_964566555.1 uncultured Bifidobacterium sp.
GAGGAGACGGTCGAGGACGTCTACGAACCGTTCCTGATCCAACAAGGTCTGTTGATGCGAACGCCCAGAGGTCGTGTCGCCACGCCGGCGGCGTGGGCCCACCTCGGCATCGTCGCGCCGGCGAGTGCGCCGCTGACCGCGGATCCCTCGCGCAGCCTCTTCGAAACCTGAGCAGTCGTCGACGAGAGTTGGGGAGCACGCTCTAGCCTCGACTCGCGATGGAGACCTCAGCGTTCGACTACGACCTGCCGCACGACGCAATCGCTCAACACCCGTTGGCCGAGCGCGATGCGGCCCGCCTCTTGGTCGACCGGGGCGACGGTCAACGCCCTGATCACTGCATCGTTCGCGACCTTCCGGATCTGCTCGACCCCGGTGATCTCTTGGTCCTCAATACGACGCGAGTGCTTCCGGCGCGACTGGCACTCCGCAAGGACACCGGTGCCGCGGTCGAGGTGTTGCTCCTCGAACCGCTTGACGGCCGAATGCTGTCCGAGAGCGGGTCGTCACGATGGGAGGCGCTCGTGCGTCCCGGTCGCAAGCTTCCGCCGGGAACAGTGGTTCGTCCGGTCGACCGCACGGAGTGTTCCGTGGTCATCGAGGACGATCTGGGTGATGGCCGTCGCGCTGTCACCATCACCACCGATCGTTCCCTTCTCGACACACTCGAAGACATCGGCGTGATGCCGCTTCCCCCGTACATCACCGAGGAACTCGAGGAGCAGGAGCGATATCAGACGGTGTTCTCCGAGCGTCCGGCGTCGGCGGCGGCACCGACGGCGGGTCTCCATCTCACGACGGAGGTACTCGAGCGCCTCGCCGATCGGGGAATCGAGCGTGCGAACGTCGAATTGGTCGTCGGACTGGGGACGTTCCGACCGATTGCGACCGAGCATGTCGAGGATCACGTGATGCATGGCGAGTACTACCGGGTCGCTCCCGAGACCATCGAGGCCTGCGATCGGACCCGTCGTAACGGCGGTCGGGTCGTTGCGATCGGGACGACCGCTGTTCGCGCTCTCGAGAGTGCAGCCGCATTCGGCACCAACGAAGGGCGAACCGAACTCTTCATCCATGGCGACTACGACTTCGCAGTCGTGGACCGGATGATGACGAACTTCCACCTTCCGAAGTCCTCACTCATCGTGATGATCGATGCGTTCATCGGCCCGCGTTGGAGAACCCTCTATGCCGAGGCAGTGGCTGAGGGCTATCGGTTCCTGTCGTTCGGCGACGCGATGTTGCTGACTCGTCGTTGACGAGTCGTCACCGCTTCAGAGGAATTCGCAGAGATAGGCCGACGGGGTCGAAGCGCGGACCTGGAAATGACTGGAACCGGGCACCTCGAATCCGGAGCCCTTGGGGTAGGTCTCCCAGTCGCTCTCGCCGTCGACGATGGCCTCGAGGACACCCGAGACGACGGTCATTCGCTCAGGGGCATCGGTGTTGAAGTCATAGGTTCCAGGGGCGATCACACCCACAGTGGCGCGACCGGAGGTTGGTTCGAATCCGAGACTCTGGACGCCGCCGTCGAAGTAGGTGTTGTGGGAGATGGAAGACATGTGCTCGACGATAACCGGATGAGTCGGTGTGGTGTGGTGACATGGGGTCCCCGTCCACACCGGATCCATTGGAGCACTGTTGCGTCACGAATCTTCTGAAGGCGTCATTCGACTGGATGTCGAAGCGACTGATGGAGCGGCTCGTACCGGTGTCGTGCACACTCGGCGTGGTTCGTTCCGCACACCGTGTTTCATGCCCGTTGGAACCCGCGCTGCAGTTCGAACGTTGACCTCGGCGGATCTCGAGCGGTTGGGAGCCGAGGTCATCCTCGGCAACACCTACCACCTGATGCTGAAGCCGGGAGCCGACCTCATCGATCGATTCGGTGGGCTGCATGGCTTCGCCGATTGGCGTGGGAACATCCTCACTGACTCCGGTGGGTTCCAGATCTTCTCGCTCGAACCGAAGGTCACCGATGAAGGTGCGACGTTCAAGTCCACCTACGACGGCAGCTACCACCACCTGAGCCCCGAGGGGAGTGTCGAGGTCCAACAGAAGTTGGGGAGTGACATTCAGATGGTGCTCGATGTTTGTCCGCCGCTTCCATCCTCCGATGCGGTTGT
>CAZMJK010000046.1:2136-9660 GCA_964566555.1 uncultured Bifidobacterium sp.
AACGATCGGTGCTCTGGGCCGGTCGCGCGAAGGCGGCGCATGCGCCTGCTCGTGCCGCCGGTTCGCAACAGGCGCAGTTCGGCATCGTGCAAGGCGGCATCAACGTCGCGATGCGGGCGGAGAGCGCCTATCGCACGCTCGAGATCGGTTTCGACGGGTACGGCATCGGTGGACTCTCCGTCGGAGAGACCCGCGAGGAGATGCTCCCGGCGTTGGCTGCGGTGACCGAGGTGCTTCCCATTGATCGGCCCCGCTATCTCATGGGGGTGGGGGACCCGGTGAGCATCGTCGAAGCGGTGGCCCTCGGCGTCGACATGTTCGACTGTGTGTTGCCCACGCGTTTGGCACGGCACGGCACGATCCTGACGAGTTCCGGGAGGATGAACCTCCGGAATGCCCGGTTCGCCGACGATCCGGAACCGCTCGAGCCCGGATGCACATGTGAGGCCTGCTCCCGATGGTCCCGGGCCTACTTGCGTCACCTCCTCATGGTGAATGAACCCACGGGCGCTCGGCTGACCACGATCCACAACGTGCACTGGCTCCTTCGCTTGATGGAGGCGGCGCAGTCCGCGATCGTTTCCGGCACCTATCGGCAATTCCGGGCGGACGTGGCGGCCGTCTGGGAGTGACGCCGAGGGCCGACGTCGAATGACGGCCGGTGACCGGGGCTAACGTGGCCAAGTTTCCGGCCCGGAACCCACAATCGCGAGCGTCATCGAAACCATGTCATTGATCATCATCATCGTCCTGTTCGTCATTGCCTGGGTCGTACTGATCCTTCCCAAGCAGCGTGAAGTCAAGCGTCACGGTGCGTTCGTCGACTCCCTCAGCGTCGGTGACGAGGTCATGACCGGTTCCGGGATCTACGGAACATTGGTGCAGGTCGACGAAGCGACGGTCCTTCTGCAGATCGCTCCGGGAGTCGAGATGAAGGTGGCGCGGCGCGCCATCGCGTCACGAGTGGGCGAACCCGTCGCGCAGGACTCGGAAGCATCGGCAGAGTCGTCGGCGCCCGGTGACGATGGCGAGGACTCACAAGCGTGAGGAAGCTTCGAGGTTTCGGCTCGCTGATCGCGGTTGTGGTGATCGCCGTCGGTGCGTTGGTCTACACCTTCGCGGCGGGCAACAAACCCCTGCTCGGACTTGATCTCCAGGGTGGTGTGTCGGTCGTTCTCAAGCCGGTGCAGCAAGTGGAGAACGACACGATTGATCAAGCCATCACCATCATTCGTCAGCGGATCGATGCCATCGGAGTCGCCGAACCCGAAATCACCCGACAAGGGAACAACATCCTCATCCAGATCCCCGGTGTGAAGGACAAGGATCGCGCCCTTGAACTCGTCGGGCAGACCGCCGAACTGCAGTTCCGTCCGGTACTCGCCAATGTTCCGGTCGACCCGCAGGAGGCGACCACGACCACAACGGGCGATCCCACCGCGACGACGACCACCATCGCGACCGGCGTCTCCACGTCGACGACCACCATCGACCCCACCAAGACCGTCGGTGGCTTGCCCCTCGATGTCTGTGTGACGGGCTTGAGCGCCGACGAGATCAATCCAAGCGGTCAAGCGGTGCTGCCCCAGTGCGTCGAGGGTGAACTCGTTGGTTCCTATGCGGTTGGCCCGGTGTCGCTGACGGGAAGCGCGTTGGAGACGGCGCGTGCGGTCCTCAGCGAACGAGGGCAATGGGTGGTCGCCCCCACATTCAAGGGCGGAGACGAAGGGATTGGCGGCTTCAACGCAATCGCAGGACAGTGTTTCTCGAAGAGCGCGGACTGTCCGACCGGGCAGCTGGCCATCGTGCTCGACGGCAGAGTGCTGTCCGCTCCAAGCATCAACAGCGCGAGTTTCCAAGCCGATCAGATCGAGATTTCGGGATCGTTCACCGAGCGCACCGCGAAGGATTTGGCGACCTCGCTGAAATACGGCGCCCTTCCGGTGGAGTTCGAACAGCAACAGGCGCAGATCGTGTCCGCCACGCTCGGCCAAGACGCCCTTCACGCCGGCCTCATCGCCGGTGCGGTGGGTGTGCTTCTCGTCGCCATCTACATGATCGCGTTCTACCGGGTGCTCGGTGCGTTCGCCATCCTCAAACTCGGCGTCGAGGGTGCGCTGCTCTGGACGATCATCTCGTGGTTGGGAACGAACAACGGTCTGGCCCTCACGCTCGCTGGTATCACCGGCATCATCGTGTCGGTCGGTGTCTCGTTGGACTCCAACGTCGTGTACTACGAGCATCTCAAGGAAGACATCTACAACGGTCGATCGATTCGCAGTGCGACGGACAAGTCATTCGTCACGGCATTCTCGACGATCGTGAAGGCGGATGTGGCCTCACTCATCGGCGCCGGTCTGTTGTGGTGGCTCACCGTTGGTCCGGTTCGAGGATTCGCGTTCTACCTCGCACTCTCGACCGGATTGGATCTTGTGATGTCGTGGTCGTTCATGAGGCCGGTCGTGAGGTTGTGCACGCGATCACGGTGGCTCAGAGCCCATCCTCGGATCCTGGGGCTCCCTCCAGAGGTGGAGCAACAGGCCTCACGCCCCAATTCGGTGAAGCGACCGACGGAGGCAGTCCGATGAATTGGATGTCGCGACTCAATCGGGGACAGACCTCGATCGATTTCCTCAGATGGTGGAAGCGCGGCCTCGCCATCTCCGCGGTGCTCGTCGTCGTCAGCATCGTGTCACTGGCCACCCGAGGTCTGAATCTCGGAATCGACTTCGAGGGTGGTGTGTCGTGGGAGGTCCAGGCCCCCGGTGTCTCGGTGGAGGAGGCCCGCAGCGGCCTCGAGTCGGTGGGCGAGGCCCAGGCCAAGATCCAGATCGTCGGCTCGGACATCCTTCGGGTCCAAGGACCGGAAAGCACGCCTGAACACACTGCCGAGGTCAGGCAGAAACTGGCCGAGATCGCCGGCGCGCAGACCTCGGATGTCAGCGTTTCGACGGTCGGTGCCTCGTGGGGGTCCGACGTCACCAACTCGGCGGTGCGCGCACTCGTGTTCTTCGCCATCGCCATCCTGATCTACTTGTCGCTCCGACTCGAATGGCGCATGGCGGTCGCGGCGATCGTCGCCGTCGTCCACGACGTGCTGATCTCCGTCGGGGTCTACTCGGTCTTCCAGTTCGAGGTGTCGCCTGGAACGGTGATCGCGTTCCTCACCATCCTCGGCTATTCGATCTACGACACGATCGTCGTCGACGACAAGATCAAGGAGAACGAGCGACTTGTCGGTCAGAGCGGTCGCATGACCTACGGGCAGATGACGTCGCTGTCGATGAACCAGGTGTTGTTGCGGTCGATCAACACCACCGTCTCCTCGCTCCTCCCCGTCCTCTCACTTCTGATCGTGGGTGCCTACATCATGGGCGCGGTGACGCTGCAGGAGTTCTCGGTGGCCCTCACCGTCGGCCTCGTCGCCGGCGCTTATTCCTCGGTCTTCGTCGCGGCTCCGGTCCTCGTCGCACTCAAGGAACGGGAGTCGAAGTACAAGGTGATCCGCGAGCGCCTCATCGCTCAGGGTCACGACGTTGATCATGCGCTTCCACGCAATGGCGAGTCCGACGGAGGAGCGCTGACGGCTCGTTCGTCCTCGGCGATGGACGCAGCGTCGACGTCCCCCGCGGCGGAGCAGAGCGCCACGTCGATTTCGGCCCCTTCGGGCGTGATCCCTCCTCGTCCGCGCAAGAAGCAACGAAAGCGTTAGGCAAGGTGGCGGTACTCGGTCGCAGCCGCTGTACCGTGGAGCCATGACGCGATCGTTCAGAGGCGCGAATCGGGTGGGCCGGCCCGGACCCGGTCGGGCGAGGAAGTAGGCGATGGCGACCGTCAATCGTGTACTGCCATGGCGACGTCACGTCGCCCCGCCGTCCGAAGAGGTCGCACCGCTCGTCGCCGTCTTCAAGTCGCATCATCCGAAGTCATCGCCTGCGTTGATCACGCTCGCCTACGACCGGGCCGCAGCTGCTCATCGCGGTCAATCCCGAAAGTCGGGTGAGCCCTACGTCACCCATCCGGTGGCGGTGGCGAAGATCTGCGCCGAACTGGGACTCGACGATGTCACCATCGCCGCCGCACTGCTGCACGACTCGGTCGAGGACACCGGGGCCACCATCATCGATGTCGAGCGGGAGTTCGGGCATGACGTCGCCCGGATCGTCGACGGCGTCACCAAGTTGGATCGGATCAAGTTCGACAGCAAGGAAGCGCAACAGGCGGCCACTGTTCGAAAGATGTTGGTGGCGATGGCGAAGGACTTGCGCGTCCTGATCATCAAGCTCGCCGATCGCCTCCACAACATGCGAACGATCGCGGCCATGCCTGCGTGGAAGCAGCATCGCACCGCGCAGGAAACCCTCGACATCTATGCGCCGCTCGCACACCGCCTCGGGATGCAGGAACTGAAGCAGCAGCTCGAGGATCTCTGCTTCGCATCGCTGCATCCCAAGCGCTACGCGGAGATCGACCACATGGTCGCCACCCGCGCGCCGGAGCGCGAGGTGTATCTCACGAACGTCCTCGAAGATGTTCGCGGTCGGCTCAGTGAACTGCACATCACGGCGGAGGTGACCGGTCGTCCGAAGCATCTGTGGAGCATCTACGAGAAGATGGTGGTCAAGGGCCGCGACTTCGACGACATTTTCGACCTCGTCGCCATCCGTGTGATCGTGGGAACGGTGAAGGACTGCTACGCGGCGCTCGGATCGATCCACGCAACCTGGAAGCCGGTACAGGGTCGGTTCAAGGACTACGTCGCGATGCCGAAGTTCAACTTGTACCAGTCGCTCCACACCACCGTGGTCGGTCCTGGTGGAAAGCCACTCGAGGTACAGATCCGTACCCTCGAGATGCATCGTCGAGCCGAGTTCGGCGTGGCTGCGCATTGGAACTACAAGGACAATCACGAGAGCTCGGCCGACCTTGCGTGGCTCAATCGCATCGTGGACTGGCAGACCGAGACCTCCGATCCATCGGAGTTCATGGCCAATCTCAAGATCGACCTCGAGCAGGACGAGGTGTTCGTCTTCACGCCGAAGGGGAAGGTCAGCACCCTGCCGAAGGGTTCGACGACCGTGGACTTCGCCTACGCGATCCACACAGAGGTCGGGCACTCGTGTATCGGTTCTCGGGTGAATGGTCGACTCGTCTCACTCGATACCGAGTTGCAGTCGGGGGACTCCGTCGAGATCTTCACCTCCAAGGTCGAGAGCAGTGGACCCTCTCAGGACTGGTTGAAGTTCGTGGTGTCCCACAAGGCCTCGAACAAGATCCGGGCCTGGCACTCGCGCGAACGGCGTGAGGATGCCATCGAGAACGGGAACGATGAACTCGCCAAGGCGCTTCGTCGGGAGGGTCTGCCGGTGCAGAAGATCCGTCAGTCTCGAGCCCTCGAGGAGATCGCCACCGAACTGAACTACGCCGATCTCGACTCGCTCTACGCAGCGATCGGTGGGAATCATCAATCGGCGCAGTCGGTGGCGGAGCGTCTCCGACGGAAACTGGAATCGGTCGACCCGCGTCGGGAGGAGCAACTCCCGACAACGGTTCGGGCGCCCCGGCGATCGGGTCGGGTCGGCGGCAGTCCATCCGGCGTCCACGTCGAGGGGCTCGACGACGTGATGGTGCGGTTGTCCCGATGCTGCACGCCGGTTCCGGGCGACGAGATCATGGGATTCGTCACCCGCGGACGTGGCGTCTCGGTCCATCGGTCCGATTGCGCGAACGCGATCTCGTTGTCCGATGGACAAGGTGACCGTCTGATCGATGTCGAATGGGACACCGACATCGCTGCGGTGTTCATCGCCTCCATCGAAGTGAAGGGTCTCGACAGGTCGCGTCTGTTGCGTGACGTCTCGGCCGCCCTTGCCGACCATCACGTGAACATCGTTGCGTGCAACACCAGCACTGGTTCCGACCGGATCTCATCGATGCGGTTCGACTTCGAACTCGGTGATGTCTCGCAGCTCGGTCCCTTGTTGTGGTCCATCAAGAAGATCGATGGCATCTACGACGCCTATCGAGTCCTGCCGGGGAAGGGCGATTCCGACAGCGAAGAAGGACGTTCGTAGTTTCGTCGATGCTGGCGTGACGCGTTCGACGCAGTCGAGACCCGTACAGTTGGGCGATGCGCACGCATGGATCGAATCGATTCGGGAGTGGTGTGCGGGCCACGGCCTCTTGCGTGATGGCGATCTCGAGCCTTGTGGTATCGGCGGCAGCCTGCGGTTCGGGTGCGACGGTGGACCGTCAGTCGGAACCGACACCGATCGAGTCGGTGGCCACGACAGTCGTCACGACCACGATGGCCACGACCACCACCGTCGCGCGCGCGGTGGCCGGCACGCAGTTGCCTCCCGGATCGAACACCGTGTACGTGCTCGGGGATTCGGTGACACTCGGCGCGGCGACCCAGATTCCGGCGGCGCTCGCGTCGTGGAGCGTCACCTTCGACGCAAAGGAGAGTCGCCGCATCGATCAGGGCGATGATGTCCTAGCGGCGCAGGCGCGCCCGGTCGCTCGGGTCCTTGTCGTGCATCTCTGTACGAATTGGGCCGGGGGAGACTTCCGGGCGGCGGCGGACACGATCATGAAGGCGGCCCGCGGTGTCGAGCGAGTGGTGTGGGTGACCTGTTTCCCGTGGTTGCCTGCGGTGGCGACGGCGAACTCGGTGATCAAGGAGCTTCCCGGTTCCTATCCGAACGTGGTGGTGGCCGACTGGGGCAAGTTGGCGGCAACGCCGGGCTACACCTACGACGACAATCTCCATCTCAAGTCGCCCGGGGCGTCGGCGTTGGCGTCACTCATCGCTTCGACCATTGGTCCCGTCCCGGTCCCGAGGTGAGCCGCGTTCGCCTTCGAGAATGGTTTCGGAGCCGTCGCTAGCGCACCGGTAGGCTCACAGGTCGTGTCAGCGCCGACCACTCCCCGTTCAGAGCCGTTCAAGGCCCCGACCGGCACCCGTGACATCCTGCCGCCGGAGTCACAACGTTGGCAGGCGTTGATCGCTCGGTTCTCGGCGCACGTCGAACGCGCCGGGTACGGCTTGGCGCAGAGCCCGATGTTCGAGGAGATCGGCGTGTTTTCTCGAGTGGGCGAGGGTACCGATCTCGTTCGCAAGGAGATGTACGACTTCCTCGACAAGGGTGAGCGGCACATCGCGCTGCGACCCGAGGGTACGGCGTCGATCGCTCGGGCCTGGATCCAGCATGCTCAGGGCGAGGCGAAGCCGTGGAAGGTCTGGTACGCCGCTCCATCGTTCCGGTACGAGCGCCCGCAGGCGGGGCGGTATCGCCAGCACCATCAGTTGGGCGCAGAGGCGATCGGCTCCGATGATCCCGACCTCGATGTCGAGGTCATCGCGTTGCTCCATGATTTCTACGTTTCTCTCGGACTGAAGCAGGTGAAACTCCTCATCAACTCGATGGGAACGGCGCAGGATCGAAGTCGGTACATCGAGGACGTTCGTCTCTGGCTCGGTGAACGCATCGACCGACTCGACCCGAAAGATGCCGAGAAGGT
>CAZMJK010000046.1:9670-10405 GCA_964566555.1 uncultured Bifidobacterium sp.
AACATCCGATGCGTGTTCTGGATTCAAAGCGACCGATGACGA
Source organism: uncultured Bifidobacterium sp. (assembly GCA_964566555.1). GTDB lineage: Bacteria > Actinomycetota > Acidimicrobiia > Acidimicrobiales > Acidimicrobilacustridaceae > Acidimicrobilacustris. The sequence goes on from CAZMJK010000046.1 coordinate 9,713, forward strand.
TCGACGCGATCGCCGATGTGCCTCGGATCACTGATCGTCTGTCACCGGAGGCGGCCGACCGATTTGAGCGCGTCACGAGTGGACTCGACGCGATCGGTATTCCCTTCACGATCGAGCCTCGACTCGTGCGTGGGCTCGACTACTACACCCACACGACCTTCGAGTTCGTGAGTGGTGCTCTGGATGCGGCGCAGTCCACGATCGGTGGAGGTGGCCGTTACGACGGGCTCATCGAGTCGCTCGGAGGACCGTCGACTCCCGGTATCGGATTCGGTTCAGGTATCGAACGCGTGCTGCTCACCTGCGACGCCGAAGGCGTCTTCCCTGCGCCGACCTCGACCGTCGACGTGTTCGTGGTGGATGTCACCGGGGGAACGCATGCCAGAGATCTCACGATCGAACTCCGACGATCCGGGATCAGCGCCGAACGGGCCTTCGATTCCCGTTCGATGAAGTCGCAGATGAAATCTGCGGACCGTTCCGGCGCTGCCATTGTCTGCATCATCGGCGAGGATGAAGCCGCAGCAGGGACTGTGGTCATTCGTGATCTCCGCGGTTCGACGGGTCAAGAGGTCGTCGACCGTGGCGCCGTGATCGATGTTCTCTCCAACCGACTCTCCTGAACCTGAAGGATTCCTCGTGGCTGATTCCGTCTCCCTCCGCACCGACTATTGCGGGAATCTGCGCGCTTCC
>CAZMJK010000047.1:0-10390 GCA_964566555.1 uncultured Bifidobacterium sp.
CGCATCCGCACCGTGATCAACATCGGCATCGGCGGCAGTGATCTCGGCCCGAGAATGGCCCATGAAGCCCTTCGTCCCTATGCCCAGGACGACATCGACATTCGGTTCATCTCCAACGTCGATGGAAACGAGTTCTACGAACTGACCCAGGATCTCGACCCGGCGGAGACGTTGTTCATCGTCGCCTCGAAGACGTTCACGACCCTCGAGACGATGACGAACGCTCACAGTGCGCGCCAGTGGTCGTTGGCGGCGCTCGGCGATGACGCCGCGATCGCGAAACATTTCGTTGCCGTCTCGACCAACGCCGCCGAGGTGGAGAAGTTCGGCATCGACACCGACAACATGTTCGGCTTCTGGGATTGGGTCGGTGGTCGATACAGCTACGACTCCGCGATCGGGCTTTCACTCATGATCGCGATCGGTCCCGACGGGTTCACCGAGATGCTCCAAGGGTTCCGTCTCGTCGACGAGCATTTCCGAACCGCCCCGATGGAGCGGAATCTGCCGTTGATCTTGGGATTGATCGGTGTTTGGTACAACAACTTCTTCGGCGCGCAGACCCTTGCCGTGCTCCCGTACAGCCACTATCTGGCCCATCTCACGCCGTATCTGCAACAACTCGCGATGGAGAGCAATGGGAAGTCCGTCGATCGTTGGGGGCGAACGGTGGGTACGCAGACCGGTGAGATCGTGTGGGGGCAACCGGGCACGAACGGTCAGCACGCCTATTACCAACTCATCCATCAGGGCACGAAGTTGATCCCGGCCGACTTCATCGGACTGATCTCGCCGGCCCACGAAGTGGGGGGTCATCAGGACATCTTCATGGCCAACTTCTTCGCCCAGCCCGAGGCGCTCGCCTTCGGTCGCACTGCGGAACAAGTGCGAGCCGACGGAGTCCCCGAGTCACAGATCGCCGCCAGAACGTTCGCGGGAAACCACCCGACGACCTCGATCCTCGTGCCCGAACTCTCACCGAAGGTGCTGGGCCAACTCATCGCGCTCTACGAACACAAGACGTTCGTCCAGGGGGCGATCTGGGGCATCGACTCGTTCGATCAGTGGGGTGTGGAGTTGGGCAAGAAGCTCGCGCAGGCGATCATTCCGGAACTTACGGCCGAGAATCAGCCTGATCTCGCGCACGATTCGTCGACGAACGCGCTCATTCGTCGCTACCGGGCGGGCCGAGGTCGAGGCTGAGTCGGCCTGGGACAGCCCGATCCCGGACATGGCAGACTCCTCGTCCCCGGGCGAGGAGGTTCACAGATGAAGGTTCTCGGTATCGATATCGGTGGCACCGGGATCAAAGGTGCCGTCGTCGACACCAAGAAGGGTCATCTGCTGACCGACCGATTGCGACTGCTCACGCCCGAACCGGCGACGCCGGACGCGGTCGGTCTCACGGTGGCGGAGATCGCCAAGCACTTCGAGTGGACTGGACCCATCGGATGCACATTCCCCGGGGTGGTGAAGGGCGGGGTCGTGCACACCGCCGCGAATGTCGACAAGTCGTGGATCGATGCCGACGGCGCTCGCATCATCGGTGACGCAACGGGATGTCCAGTCACGCTGGTGAACGATGCCGACGCAGCGGGAGAGGCCGAGACTCGATTCGGAGCAGCGCGCGGAAAGCAGGGTGTCATCCTCACTGTGACGCTCGGAACGGGCATCGGCACCGCGCTCATGATCGATGGAACGTTGGTGCCGAACACCGAACTCGGCCACCTCTGGTTACGCGGCGGTGATGCCGAGAAGTGGGCGGCGGCCTCGGTTCGCGAACGTCTCGAACTCGATTGGGCGGAGTGGACGGCCCGCGTCGACGAATACCTGTGCGCCGTCGAGCGACTGTTCTGGCCGGACCTGTTCATCATCGGGGGTGGCGTTTCGAAGAAGGGTGACAAGTTCATTCCCAATCTCACCTGCCGCACTCCGGTCGTGGCTGCGACGTTGCAGAACGCCGCGGGAATCGTTGGAGGGGCACTCGCGGTGCACCGTCACCGCGATCGCCATGGCACCGACGGTCAGTCCCACGGTTCGAGGAAGAAACGCGCGTCGTGATCGGTTCCCGCTCAGCGAGTGTGGAGTTCGTTCGGCAGGTGCGACGTGTCGGAGAACCGGAACAGGCTGAATGACAGCGACGATGCGATGTGCATCGGTCGAAGGATGCTGATCGAAGCATGGAAGGCGACGAAGCGTTCCCACTCCCAGGGCACGGGTTCGATGCCGAGTAGATGACCCAGACTGACCGCGTTCGCCCCCGAATGCGCGACGAACACGATGCGCGGGCCCTCGTGGTCCATGTTCCAAAGCGGTGGGAACCCCCGTGTTCGCGTGCAGCCGATGTCGGCGAGGAAATCGGTGAGTCCTCCGACGACGCGTTCGTGGAATTCGATGAACGATTCGGCTCCCGGAATCGCCTCCCATTGTTCGTTCAGGGGTCGGCTCCGTTGCTCGGCGAACGCCTTCTCGATGACTTCCGAAGGTGTTCCCTGCCACGCCGGAGCGCGGATTTCCGCAATCCAGTCGTGGGTCTCGGGCTCGAGTCCGAACTCGTCGATGAGTGGTTGAGCGGTCTGCTGAGCGCGGAGAAGGGGAGAGACCACCAACCGATCGATCGGGAGGTCGGCGAACACGGTGGGGAGGAGTTTCGCTTGACGATTGCCGATCTCGGTCAGAACAGGATCGTCGACCCCGCCGCCGTCGATCTCCCATTGGGGCTGTCCATGTCGGATGAAGATGAGTTCCACGTGGTGTTCCTGAGTCAGCCGCGACCGGGTCGGCGGCGATGGCGATTGGTCCAGCACCCGTGGTGCCAGTGTCGACGAAGGTCGGGGGCATCGACGGGCACGGCGACGATGTGACCCGTTCCCGATGGGATGTCGCGGTTGCAGCCTGGACAGAGGTACGGCTTCGTCGCGTCGTAGGGCTGGACTCGGCGCACGTCGACCTCCAGTCCCATCGGGTCTCGTTCTCGGTCGGTCATCTCAGCCGAGCAGCGCCCAGATCACGAGTCCGAGACAGACCACGAGCGCCGCGCCGACCATGACGTAATCGAGTGGTGATCGGCGTGTCTTGCGATGCGGATTGAATCCCACCCTCCAAGTATTCCGCGTTTCTCGTCGCGTACTGCACTCAATTACGCGAAGGGGTGCTGGTAGCGTCCCCGCCATGCGCTCCCCCCGAGTCCTCGCCGCCGGATTGACGATGGTCGCCGGTCTCGCGATCGTCGCCGCCTGTGGTGGCGGAGGTGGCGCCGCCCCAGCGGCACCCACCGGCGATCCGGTGCTGGTCGAGGGCCAGAAGATCTACTCGCAGAATTGTGCGAGTTGTCATGGAACCGCTGGCGGTGGCGGCTACGGCCCGAAGCTCGCCGGAGTGGTGTCGACCAAGTACCCGAACATCGACGATCAGATCGCGGTGATCACGAACGGGAAGGGCGGCATGCCATCGTTCTCGAAGAAGTTGACCGCGGAGCAGATCACCGCGGTCACGCGATACACCCGCGAGGTACTCGGGTCGAACTGACCCGAATGATTGCGTTCGGTCCGAACGACTCGTTCGCCGATTCATCGTCACTTCCTAGAGTCTTCGCCTCGGCGTAGGTGCTCGCCCTCCGATCCTTTCGTTCTCCGGAGGTCCGATGCTTGCGACGGTTGCCTCGGCCACGCTGTCGGGAATCGACGGTGTGCCGGTCGAGGTCGAGGTGCATGTTTCGAACGGGCTCCCAGCTTTCACCGTCGTGGGATTGCCAGACGCGTCGTGTCGGGAGGCTCGCGACCGCGTGCGTGCCGCGCTCCTCACGAGCGGCTTCGCGTGGCCCGATCGACGCACGACGGTGAATCTGGCACCGACGGCGGTGCGCAAGATCGGTGCGTCACTCGATCTCGCGATCGCCATCGGCGTGCTCGTCGCGAGTGAGCAACTCCCGGCCGACACCGTCGCCGATCGAACCTTCATCGCCGAGATGGGGCTCGATGGTTCGCTCCGTCATGTTCCGGGGATGCTCTCGCTCGCCGCCGCCTGTACCGACCCCGAGTTGGTGGTCTCGCCATCCTCCGTTCCCGAAGCGGCACTCGTTGCCGGCCTCCAGGTTCGGTGCGCCGCCGATCTCGTTGAACTGGTCGAGGCGCTCAAGGCGGAGACCCCCTGGCGACGCCTCCCGGACGAACCGGCCGCAGCCCTTCCCGCCGATGGACGCGATCTGGCCGAGGTGCGCGGGCATCCGCTCGCACGCTTCGCACTCGAGGTTGCCGCCGCCGGTGGGCATCACCTTCTTCTGGTGGGGCCGCCGGGGTCGGGCAAGACGATGCTCGCCGAACGACTCCCGGGTCTGCTGCCCGATCTCGACGACCGGACGGCATTCGATGCCACTCGCGTGCACTCCGCTGCCGGTCAGTCGATCGCGATGGGGTTGGTGCGGCGGCCACCGCTGCGGGCGCCGCACCACGGACTGAGTGCGGTGGCGCTCGTGGGTGGGGGAACGCATCGCGTGCGGCCGGGCGAGATCTCGTTGGCCCACGGTGGGGTGTTGTTCCTCGACGAGATGGGGGAGTTCGGCGCAGTGGTGCTCGATTCACTCCGGCAGCCGCTCGAAGAAGGCGTGATCCGGCTCGCTCGCGCCGAGTCGCGCATCGAACTGCCCGCCCGTTTCCTCCTCATCGGGGCGATGAATCCGTGTCCATGCGGCGAGGGGATCATTCCCGCGGCGTGCCGGTGTTCGGATCGTGCACTCGAGCGTTACCGTCGCCGGTTGTCGGGACCCCTCCTCGATCGCTTCGACCTGCGCATCGATGTCCACCGACCCGATTCCCGTCAACTGCTTAGCGCCGATCGTGCCGAGCCGACCGCGGTCGTCGCCGGTCGCGTTCGCAGCGCTCGCGCTCGTGCCCATGAACGCGGGGTGCGGTGCAACGCCGAGCTCTCGGCAGTTGCGCTGGAGCGAACGTCTCCCCTCCATTCCGATGCCGAGGCGCTCTTCGAACGCTCGTTGGTATCGGGCCGACTCTCGGCGCGCGGCCTGCGCCGAGTGTGGCGTGTCGCACGAACGATCGCCGACCTCGAAGGTCACCACGGGTCCCTCACGGCCGAACACGTGGCGAGCGCATTACATCTTCGCAATGAGCCCTCATTCCTCGCCCGCACGATGGCGGTATGAGCGATGTCCTCGATTCCTCAGGAAGCGTGGATCGTCGCCCTCTCAGCGTTGCCCGGTGTCGGCCCGGCGCGAATGCGATGGCTTCTCGCGCAGTGCGAACCCGAATCGGCGTGGCATCGAGTGCGGACTCGAACACTTGCGGACGAGGGAATCGATGGCACACTCCGCCTCTCTTCTCAACTCCTCGATCGGTGGGCAAACGCAGCGACGACGATGGATCCAGAGGACATCTGGCGGACCCATCGTGAAGCGGGCATCGGCGTGATGACGCAGCGATCCGCTTCGTTCCCCGAGGTGCTTTCCAAGGACGACGACGCGCCGGCGGTGTTGTTCTGGTCCGGCGACATCGACCTGCTGGCCGGCACTCGCGTCGGGATCGTGGGAACTCGTCGAGCCACTCGGTACGGGATCGACGTCGCCCATGAGTTCGGCCGTGACCTCTCGATGGCGGGAGTGTCGATCATCTCGGGGTTGGCGTTGGGCATCGATGGGGCTGCGCATGCTGGTGCGCTCGCCGTCGATGGCGCACCTCCCATCGCCGTTGTCGGAAGTGGCCTCGACCGCGTCTACCCCAGAGCCCATCGTGCGCTCTGGCGCGCCGTCGCTGCTCGCGGTGTCATCGTGAGTGAATATCCCCTCGGCGTTTCGGCAGTCGCGTGGCAGTTCCCCGCCCGCAATCGGATCATCGCGTCGTTGTCCGATGTCCTCGTTGTCGTCGAATCGCAAGCCACGGGTGGGGCGATGGGTACCGCGGTCGAGGCGGGTCGCCGAGGCCGAACGGTGTTGGCGGTTCCCGGACCGATCACCGCGCCGAGTTCGATGGGAACGAATCAACTGCTCTTCGACGGGTGCGGGCCGGCTCGAACTCCCGACGACGTTCTCCTCGCGCTCGGACGTGAACCCGAGTGTCGACGGGCTGCGGCAGAACATCGGCCACCGCCGATGGGCGACGCCAAACGAGTGCTCGATTCATTGCCGTGGCATGCGGTGTCGGTCGAACATGTTGTGGTCTCGACGGAACTCACGCTCGGTCAGGCGATGCTCCTCCTCGACCAGCTCGAGGTCGACGGATGGATCGAACAGCGATCCGGATGGATCGAGCGGATCGGCCGAGCAGGTGGGCGATGACCCGCCGGTCTGTGCCCGACGGGTATCCAAGCCGATTCAGGAGTGGCACCGTTAGGGTTTTCCTCGTGGGCAGTGACGTCGATTCGTGGCATCTCGAGGAGTTCCAGGCGTCGCTGACGTCGGTCTCCGCCGCGACGGTTCGGGCCTATCGAAGTGACATCGATCAATTCGTCGAGTGGGCATCTCGTCAGGACCTCACTGATCCGGCCCTCGTGAACCGCACGCTGATTCGTCGGTACGTCGCAGCGATGGCGACTCGGAAACTCGCCCGGCGCACGATCGCGCGAAAGGCATCGGCATTGCGCAGGTACTTCGCGTGGATGGTTCGTGTCGGTCATCTCGGCGCCGATCCGTCTGCGGGTCTGAGTGCCCCTGGTTCGACAGGCCGGCTTCCGAGGGTGCTGCGCGACGACGAACTCAGTCAAGTACTCGACAATCCGCCGGGAACCACCGCCAACGATCCCCCTGCGATCCGATCTCGCGATGATGCCGTTCTCGAACTGCTCTACGGGAGTGGACTCCGCGTGTCCGAAGTGTGTGGCCTGCGTCCCGAGGATCTCGATCTGGCCCGCCAACGCGTCATCGTCTGGGGGAAGGGCGGCAAACAGCGAGTCGTCCCCCTGAGCGCGCCCGCGGTCGATGCACTCGAGCAGTGGATCGGTCACGGTCGTCGAGTGCTCGCCACGGCGTCGTCCCCGGCTGACGCCGTGTTCCTCAATCGACGAGGAACGCGACTCGGCACCCGAGATGTACGTCGCCTTCTCGATCGACGGGCGTCGTCGCCCACACACCCGCACGCGCTCCGCCATACGTTCGCGACACATCTGCTCGACGGCGGCGCCGACCTTCGTGCCGTCCAAGAACTCCTCGGACATTCCGATCTCTCGACGACACAGCACTACACCCACGTGAGCAAGGAACGATTGCGCTCCGTGGTCGATGCAACGCACCCGAGGGCGTAGTCGAGTCACCATCGCATCCACCCACTTCCCCCGCACACCGTTTGCGTCGGGGGAGGAACCATGCGCGCAGTCCCATTTCGAGACCGAGACTCGATTCGAACGTCGATCAGGGTTCTGGTGACGCTGATCGTTCTCGGATCGACACTCATCGCGTCGGCAAGCCCCGCGTCAAGTGCGGGTTCCCGCGTCGACTATCGACCACCCACCGATGCACCGATCGTCGATCGGTTCCGACCGCCGCCCAAAACGTGGATGGCGGGAAACCGAGGAGTGGATTTCGGCACCGAGTCGGGCGCGCCGATCATGGCGGCGGCCGATGGTCGGGTGATCTTCGCCGGTCAGGTCGGAGGGGAACTCCATGTGACCATCGAGCACGATGATGGTCTTCGAACGAGCTCTTCCTTCCTCGCTGCGATCTCCGTTTCCGCCGGGGACCGAGTGCGGGCGGGCGATGTGGTGGGGATCGCCGGAGGGCGTGTCCATTTCGGTGTGAGGACTCCCGATGGGGACTACCTCGATCCCGAGGCGCTGCTGGCCGGCACGCTCCGGCCCCGTGTCCGTCTCGTGCCCGGAACCGATCAGGGCCTCGACCGTCTCGGCGCGCAGGAGCGGCGGTCGTTGCTCGAGGTCGTGATCGATCGTGGGTCGGAGGCAATGGTCGCGGCCGGCGCATGGTCGGTCACGACGTCTCGTCTTGCCGCGCACTACGCGATCGAACTCGCACCCGCGACCCATTCGTTGCGAATGGCTCGTGCGTTCGAGACGTGGCGCGATGCCCGATCCACGTGCACGTCATCGGCTGTGCCGCCACCACCGATGTCGTCGCGGCGAATCGCGGTCGTGGTGAGTGGTCTGGGAACCTCGAGTGAGAGCAACTCGGCGTGGGAGATCGACACTCGGTCGGTGGGGTATGCCGATCCCGATGTCGTTCGCTACTCCTACTCGGGTGGTCAGGCACCCCGCGACCCGTCGGTGAGGGGTGGGGGAGCCCAGGCGGTCGTGGCGCGGCCCCTCGACGCGATCCCGTCCCGGTCGTTCGATTCCCTCGACAGCCAACAGTCGATCGGCGTTTCCGCGGATCGACTCGCCGCGCTCCTCCAGTCGGTGGCCACTGCGCAACCGGGCGTGCCGATCGATGTGCTGGCGCATTCACAGGGCGGGGTGGTCGCTCGGTTGGCGATCGGACGCGCCGGTGCCGTAGGGCGCCTTCCCGAGGAGGTGAACACGCTGGTCACGATCGCCTCGCCGCAGCAGGGCGCGCCGCTGGCAACTGGGGTCGTGGCCCTCGGCGATTCGCCCGGTGGTGCGGCCGCACTTGCACAACTCCGGGTCTCCGGTCTCGTCGACGAGTTGGATCATCACCGACCGGCCGTCGGGGAGTTGTCGGAGGTCTCGCCGGTCATGGCCGAACTCCACGACCGGGCGATGCCCGAACGCGTGCGCTTCGTGACGATCGGGGGATCGGGGGATCTCGTCGTTCCCGGGACCTCGGCGCTCGACGGTGGTGCCGACGGCACCGTCATCCTGCCGACGGCGGTGGGGAAGGAGGCCCATGGCGCATTGCCATCGAGCCCCGCGGTCACCCGTGAGCTCGCGCTGGCCGTGGCCGGTCGGGGCCCCACCTGCCAGAGTCTAGGCACGGCGATGTCGATGTTCCTCCAGTCCGAGACGATCCGTTTCGGGCAGGCATCGGCGGCGGCGGCCACTGCGGTCGGTGCCGGAGTGCTCCCGGTTCCTCCAGTGCGCTGAGCGATCGGGGTCGGTTGGCCCCTTTTCAGGCGTTCTCCTACACTTGCGACCCGGCCCGGCGACCGTCGGGCATGTCGATCACCCGATCGGCATTCCTCAACACCACCCGCAGCCGTGCACCCCACGGTCGTTTCCCGAACGGGAAGCGCCAGCACGGACCTGCGATCCTCCGAACCGATGGGAAGGAACACCCTCATGGCACCAGTTGTCACCATGCGCCAACTGCTCGATTCCGGCGTGCATTTCGGTCATCAGACCCGCCGCTGGAACCCCAAGATGAAGCGATTCATCCATGGCGAGCGCAATGGCATCTACATCATCGATCTCGAGCAGACGCTCGGCCGCATCGAAACCGCCTACAGTTTCGTGCGCGATCTCGTGGCCGACGGCGGCACGATCCTCTTCGTGGGCACCAAGAAGCAGGCCCAGGATCCGGTGCGCAGTTTCGCCGAGCGCTGCGGCATGCCCTATGTGAACGAGCGTTGGCTCGGCGGCATGCTCACCAACTTCCAGACGATGTCCAAGCGCGTGGCCAAGATGAAGGACTACCAGCGCATGCGCGACTCGGGAGAGTTCGAAGCCATGCCGAAGAAGGAAGCGCTCCTCATCAGCCGTGAACTCGAGAAGCTCGAGCGCAATCTGGGCGGAATCCGCAACATGGATCGCCTTCCCAGCGCCATCTTCGTACTCGACACCAAGAAGGAAGACATCGCCGTCACCGAGGCGAACAAGCTCGGCCTTCCCATCGTTGCTGTCGTCGACACCAACTGTGATCCCGACATCATCACCTACGTCATTCCGGGGAACGACGATGCCATTCGTTCGGCGAACCTCATGGCGCGCGTGATCGCCGATGCCGTCGAAGAGGGTCGTTTCATCGCGTCGCGCAAGCGCGGTGCGGTGGCTCCCGAAGGCCCGGCCGTCGTCGAACGCACACCCGAGGAAGAGGCGGCACACGAGGCCGCTCAGGCCGATGCTCGCCGACAGGCCGCCGAAGCCGCCGCTGCTCGCGAAGCGCGTATCGCTGCTGAGCGGGCCGCCGCCGAGGAAGCGATCACCCAGACCGATCCCGCAAACGAATCCACGCAGGAGTCCTGAAGACCAATGGCTGAATTCACCGCCAAGGATGTCCAGAACCTTCGCCAGATCACTGGCGCGGGAATGATGGACGCCAAGAAAGCGCTCACCGAGAACGACGGCGATTTCGATGCTGCGAAGCAGTGGTTGCGCGAGAAGGGTCTGGCGAAGGTCGCCAAGCTCGGCGATCGCGAGAACGCTCAGGGTTCGGTCTGCGTTGTCGTCGACGGTTCGGTTGGCGCAATCGTGCAACTCAAGAGCGAGACCGACTTCTCGGCGAAGGCCGCGGACTTCACCTCGCTCGTGCAGGACATGA
>CAZMJK010000048.1:0-10367 GCA_964566555.1 uncultured Bifidobacterium sp.
ATCGTGATCGGCAGGAGGCAACGATCGGATGTGGACGGTGAGGTCCACCGTGGTGATGCCCCACGGACCGCCAACCCGACTGAACATCGCCGGCATCCATGCATCAGCGAACGCGCACAGCACTGCCGCGTCGACGGACTCGCCCTCCGGAAGTCGGATCCATCCGCCGATTCGTGCCTCACGACCACCACTGAATGCTCGATCGCCGATGACCCACTTCTGCTCGTACCGTCGAGCCATCTCCGGAATCGCCGACTCCGGTATCGCTGGATCGAAACCCGGCGCCGAGACCGATTCGGGTCGCGGCACCTCGGGCAACGACACGTCAGAGAAACTCGGACCGTCACGTCCGATGGAGAACGCGCCCAACGCAACTGCGATGGTTCGATCCTCCTGCATCATCGTCACCCGAACCGAGCTCATCGAGCGGCCCGTTCGTTCGAGCACCACCGCGAGGATCACCTCACCTGCGCTGGCGCGCGACAAGAAATGGGTGGTGAAGGAACGACAGAGACGAGCGGGATCCGCGATCTCCGCCTCGCACGCGTGCACGAGAATCGCATTGAGATAGCCGCCGTTGGGTCCGACCCCCACCCACCAGCCAACATCGAGCGTTGCTCGATACCGACCACCACCAAGTGATTCGACGGCGGTGTTCAGTTCGTAACGGGTTGCCACTCGATGATCCTAGGCAGACTCCCCCCACCACACCGACGGTCGAACTGCGATAGAACGTCTCCATTGCGCTGACACTCTCGAGGGGGAAGACATGAAGGCGTTCCAACTGATCGGTGGTTCAGCAGAGGTCGATGCCACCACCGCTCTCAACGACGTGGCCCAGCCCGATCCCGGTCCGGGACAGGTGCTCGTCCGCATCGGCGGTGCCGGCGCGTGCCACAGCGATATCAGCCTCATGGAGTTCTCCGCCGCTGGTCGCCGTGAGGTGCCGATGACGCTCGGCCATGAGAACGCCGGCTGGATCGAGGCCTTCGGCCCCGGAACCCTTCCGACCCCGGGCCTCGAGGTGGGATCACCGGTCGCGGTGTTCGGGGCATGGGGATGTGGCCAGTGCGCCAACTGCCGCAAGGGCATGGAGAACTACTGCCTCAGCATTTCGGCGAGTGGACCGGGTTTGAGCGTTGACGGAGGAATGGCGGAGTACCTGCTGGTACCCGCCGCCCGCTATCTGGTTCCGCTCGGTGAACTGGCGCCGGCCGAGGCCGCGCCGCTGACCGACGCCGGACTCACCCCCTATCACGCCGTCAAGCAGTCACTGCCCCTACTCGTACCGGGCTCGTTCGTCGTCGTGATCGGCGCCGGCGGACTCGGACACCTCGCGGTGCAGTTCCTCAAGGTCCTGTCGCCGGCAACGGTCATCTGCGTCGATCAGCGCGAATCGGCGCTCAAGGTCGTCGCGGGCCTCGGAGCCGACCACACCGTCGTCATGGGCCCCGACGCGGCGGCGGAGATCCGCGGCATCACCGGTGGTCGCGGCGTCGAGGTCGTCCTCGATATTTGCGGCTACGACGACACTCTGGCCTTGGCCGCAGCGGTGGCCGCACCTCTCGGTCGCCTCACCGTGGTCGGCGTCGGAGGTGGCACGCTCCCGTTCAACTTCTTCGCCTTCCCCTACGAATGCAGCGTGCAGAGCACCTACTGGGGAAGCATCACCGAATTGGGCGAGCTCCTCGAGTTGTCACGTACGGGAAATTTCCGAGTTCACGCCGAGTCCTATGCACTCGATCAAGCGGGCGAGGTCTACAAGAAGATGGTCGACGGAACCTTGCAGGGCCGCGCCGTCATCGTCCCGTGAACTGAGACCGGATCATCGATCCGAGAACGCAAAGGGCCCGCGGCGATCACCGCGGGCCCTTTCGGTTCTCGGTTGAGAGCGCTTAGTTCGACGCCACCGACTTCGGACGCCAGAAGGTCGCAAGTTGCAGGAGGCCTCCACCGATACCGGCGGCCAGCACGATGATGAGTCCCTTGGGGACGCCCGCCCAATGAATACCGGCAGCGTGGTCGATCGACCATTCACCCGCACCCGTGCAGGCAAGACCGATACCGACAGCGGCGAGCACGACGACGTACTCGATACCGCCTCCGGGGTTGAAGATGAACCAACCGTTCTTGAGATGGGTCGTGATGAGCGCGACCACCATGATCGCCACCATGCCAGCAGCGGCGAGGGGCGTGAGTAGACCGAGAGCGAGGAGCGCACCCGAACCGATCTCGGTGAGAGCGGCGATCCAGGCATTGGCCTTCGGCATCTTCATGCCCATCGAGGCGAACCAACCGGCGGTTCCGGCGATCTTGCCGCCACCGAAGATCTTGTTGAGGCCGTGAGTGGCGAGGGTGACGCCGACAACGACTCTGATGATGAGCAGACCGAGATTGAGTCCGTTCACGATCTCGTCGCCATGGAACATGTGACCGTGATCAACAGACATCGTCATATCGACCATCTGAGCAAGCATTGCGATCCTCCTTACGAGGGTTGTTGACCGTCAGAGCGTACGGCCGTCAGCCTCGCGTCAGGTGGACTCTCGGTTGGCGGGCACTCACCAACGGCATTACCGGAAATTGCGGGATCGATGCGTTCCCACCACGGGAAGAAGTTCGAGTTTGTCGGCCACCACGTTGATCACACCGTCAACCCGTTCCAGTCGACCTCGAACCAACAACGCCGGTGCTGATCGGGCGACACGCCGATAGCGCTTCCACAACCCCGGCGAACACACGACATTGATGAGACCGGTTTCATCCTCAAGATTGACGAATGTGATTCCGCGAGCAGTCGATGGTCGCTGACGATGCGTGACCACCCCTCCGACCAGCACACGCGAATCGGTGGGAGCGGTCCGCAGATCGGCAGCGGTGAGCACTCCGAGTGATGTCAGATGCTCACGTTCGAACTGCGTCGGGTGACCATCGGGTGAGACACCGGTGGCCCAAAGATCGGCGGCGGTCACCTCACGAACGGACACGTCGGGCAGCGTTGGCGCATCGACTCCAGTGACGATGCCCGGGAGTCGATCGGGACCGGTATCAGCCACCGCCCCCGCTGACCACAATGCTCGACGACGATCGAGGGTACGACCGTCGCGGTCGGCGCAGGAGGAGAACACTCCAGCGGTGGCAAGCGCTTCGAGTGCGGTGCGATCGATGTCGACTCGCTGGGCGAGATCGGTCATCGACGCATACGAGCCGTTCTCGACGCGTTCGGCAACGATTCGTTCGGCCAGATCGTCGCCCACGGCCCGCACCGATGACAGTCCGAGTCGGACTGTCGGCTGTGGAACCTCTACGCCGCCAACGGGAAAGACGTCGATCGGACAGGGAACGTCGGAGGCATCGACAGGGACCCCCTCGACCCATTCGAGCGTGGCGCCGACACCCGATGCCGCTAGATCGGGAGTGCGCACCGTCACCCCATGACGGCGAGCATCGGCCACCAACGTGTGCGGGGAGTAGAAGCCCATGGGTTGGGCGTTCAACAACCCGGAGCAGAACGCAGCGGGGAAATACCGCTTGAGATAGGAGCTGGAATAGACCAGATACGCGAACGACACCGAATGGCTTTCGGGGAAGCCGAAATTGGCGAACGCCGCGAGTTTCTCGAAGATCTGGTTCGCGACATCGCCGACGATCCCCCGCTCGGCCATTCCTTCGAACAACCGATCACGCAGACGCTCCATACGTTCGGAACTTCGTTTCGATCCCATGGCTTGACGCAATTGATCGGCTTCACCGGGCGTGAAGCCTGCGACATCGATCGCCATCTGCATGAGTTGTTCTTGGAAAAGAGGAACCCCCAGGGTCTTCGACAACGACCGCTCGAGTAGAGGGTGGAGGTAGGTGACCTTCTCGAGACCGTTGCGACGCCGGATATAGGGGTGCACCGAGTTCCCTTGGATGGGACCGGGACGGATGAGCGCCACCTCGACGACGAGGTCGTAGAACGTGCGCGGCTTCAACCGGGGCAGTGTGGCCATTTGGGCACGACTCTCGACCTGGAAGACACCGACCGAATCGGCAACACACAACATGTCGTAGACCGCATCGTCCTGAGGCACTTCAGCGATATCGATGGCGAATCCATAGGCCGCGGCGATTGCGTCGACGGTGTTGTGCAATGCGGTGAGCATGCCGAGGCCGAGGAGGTCGAACTTGACCAGACCGGCAGCCGCACAATCGTCCTTGTCCCACTGGAGAACACTTCGGTTCTCGCGACGGGCCCATTCGACCGGACACACCTCGATGATGGGTCGGTCGCACAACACCATTCCCCCGGAATGGATACCGAGATGCCTGGGGGCATGTTCGACCTGTGAGGCCAGCTCCACAACTGTCGATGGAATGGCATCGACAGAACGGTCAGGCACCGTCGCCTCAGCATTGTCGGCCAACTGCGCCGCGAGTGACCCCCACCGATCGATGGTTTTGGCCCACGCATCGGCTTGGCCCGGCGCATAACCGAGCGCACTCGCCATATCGCGCACGGCCGAACGCGGTCGATAGGTGATGACATTGGCCACCTGCGCGGCGTAATGGCGACCGTGACGCTCATAGACGTACTGAATGACTTCCTCACGTCGACCCGATTCGATATCGAGGTCGATATCCGGAGGCCCGTCGCGTTCGGGTGAGAGGAAACGTTCGAACAACAGGCCCAACGCAATGGCGTCGGCCTTGGTGATGCCCAATGCGAAACACACTGCCGAATTGGCTGCCGAGCCCCGCCCTTGGCAATAGATGTTGTTGCGACGACAGAACTCGACGAGATCGTGAACGATGAGGAAGTACCCCGGAAATCCGAGTTGCTCGATGATGGAGAGTTCGTGATCGATCTGGGCCCATGCGCCGGCGACCCGTTCACGATGACGCGGTCCATACCGACGTTCGGCCCCACGCTCGGTGAGCCGACGTAGGTACCCCATCTCATCGAGTCCGTCGGGACAGGGGAAGGGGGGAAGATCGGGTGCCACCAATTTGAGATCGAACGCGCAGTCCTGGCCCAACTCTCCGGCGCGCTCGACGACTCCGGGGTACCGAGCGAATCTCCGGGCTTGTTCCGCACCGGAACGAAGATGTGCACCAGCAGCTGCGGGGAGCCATCCGTCGAGTTGGTCGAGACTGCGCCGTGAACGCACCGCTGCGAGCGCCGTCGCCAATGGACGTTCGGCCGGAGTGGCGTAATGAGCGTTCGTCGTTGCGACCAGGTCGACGTTGGCCCGCAACGCGATCTGCACCAACGCATCGTTGCGAACAGAGTCGAGGGGGTGACCGTGATCCCAGAGCTCAACCGCGAGATTGTCACGACCGAACAGAGAGACCAACAGCGCGAGCTGATCCGCCGCTGCTGCCGGACCCTCCTGTTCGAGGGCGGATGCCACCGCACCTTTTCGACAACCAGTGAGCACCAACCAGTGGTTGCGATCGGCGAGGGCGGCACCTGTGCCGCCGAGAGCGCACAGTTCCGGCAATGACACGCGCGGCGCGCCCTTCTCGCCTCGCAGTTGCGCTTCGCTCACTGCTCGAGCCAACAACGCATACCCACGGGGATCGCGCGCCAGCACCACGAGGTGCGACTCACCCGCAGCATGACCGGGATCGGGCTCACCCACCGGTGGCGCAGTTCGACCCAACGTGAGTTCGGTCCCGAAGATCGTGGGTAAGCCGATGGCCCGAGCCGCCTCGGCGAACCGCACCACGCCGTAGAAGCCGTTGTGATCGGTGAGCGCCAGAGCCTGTAACTGCAGTCGCATCGCCTCGGTGGCCAGGGCCTCAGGGGTGCTGGCCCCATCGAGGAAGCTGAACTGGGAATGGCAATGAAGTTCTGCGTAGGACTCCGACCCCATGAGCCCACCGTATCGAACATACGTTCGATACGGCAAGAAGATCTCAGCCCGGGAACCACCCGACGACATCGACGATCACCGGCGTCGACCCTGCGTTGTTGAACACCGAGATCCTGCCCCCCGATCCCAACTTCACGATGACCATGTTCGGGATGATCTGCCCGGCGACGAAGTTGAGGTTCGACGTCGTCGGCAGGGCGGAACCGAACGGATTCACGGTCAGGAAGTTGCTGGCGGTGGAACCGACGACGGTGACGTTCAGCACGACCGCGCCAGCGCCGGCAGGAATCACGGGGCTGGTCCCCCGGCCCGTGACGGGCAGCGTGAGCGATTGTCCGGGACCGATCGGACCTATTCCGCTGTAGGCGCCGTCAACCGTGCCGGCGCCCCCCTGGGCCGAGGTGCGGGTGTCCAACAACCGCTGCGGAACCATGGCGTTGTACTCGGTGGTGGGCGGCGTCGCTGGCGGGAAGTAGCCGACGATGTCGACCACGAACTGCGTCACGCCCGCGTTGTTGAACAGCACGATGGCCCCATCGGGACCGACTTTCGAAATGACCATGTTGGCGATCGTCTGACCGGCGGTGAAGTTCAGGTTCGATGCCGTCGGCAACGCGGAACCCGATGGATACACCGTGACGAAGTTCGACGCCGTCGGCGTGACCGCCGTGACGTTCAATGCCACCGCCCCGACCGACGCGAGGCTCGGAATCGTTCCTCGCCCCACGACGGGCAACACCAGCGACTGCCCGGGACCCAACGCGCCGATCCCGCTGTAGCCGCCGTCAACCGTCCCCCCACCACCCTGCGCCGGAGAACGAGTATCCAACAGACGTTGCGGCACGACCCCCGTGTAATCCGATCCGTCGGGGAACCACCCGACGACGTCCACGATGACCTGGGTCGAACCCTGTTCGTTGTACACCGCGATCATCCCATCGGTCCCGACCTTGACGATCGCCATATTGGGGATGGTCTGACCGGCGAGGAAGTTGATGTTCGACGCGTTCGGTGGAGTGGCACCACTCGGATAGACCCGCAGGAAATTCGATGCCGTCGGCGACACCACGGTGACGTTCACGGCCACGGCATCGACGCCACTGGACGGAACTCCGGCACGCCCCACCACCATGAGTTTTCGAGTCGCCCCCTGCCCGATCGCACCACACGCCTCGTCATTGCCATCGATCGTCAATGCACCTGCAACAACCGACCGAGTGTCCATCAACCGCGCCGGCGTCAACGGCACATAGTCGGTTGGGGCGGGCGGAACATCCGCCAACGGGATGAGCGCCGATGCAGTTCCGGGACCGACGCCGCTCGTTCCGGTGGCTCGCACCACGAACGCATAGGACTTGGTGGTGTCAAGGCCGCTGACCGTGCAGGACAGCCCGGCCGTCGAACACGACTGCCCCCCGGGCTTGGCCGTGACGGTGTAGGCGGAGATCGAGCCCGACCCACCCGATGCCGCGGACCACGACACCGACACCTGCCCGCCCGATGCCACGCCCGACACCGAGCCGGGGCGCCCCGGAAGGCCCACGATCGCCTGATCGAGTTTCACACTTGGGGGGCCGGTGGGGTAGCCGGAAACGACACCTCCGGTGGCCTGGAGACGACTCAAGGTCGTCGCCGGCGAGGTCTGGCGGAGGATGGCGAAGGAACCGGCGACCGCGGGAGTGGCCATCGACGTTCCCTGCAGCGTGGTGGAGCGATTGCACGGGATCGAGGAAGTGATCGTTCCCGGGGCGAACAGGTCGACCTGGGGCCCGAAATTCGCATACGACGCCCTCCCCTCATTCACGAACGACTGCGCCGATACCGTCACCACATTGGAGAGACATCCGGGAGACGACACGCCATCGGTCCACGAATCGTTGCCCGCCGCAACCACCGTGACGATCCCGACGTTGAGAAGTTGCTGCACCGCGCTGAACGTTGGAAGTTCCTCGGTGTCGCAGTAGCCCGGAAACTTCTGCTCACCGCCGAGACTCAGATTGACGGCGGTGAGGCCCGGGAAATCGGCGCGCCGGTTGTACAGCCATACCAGTGCATCGACGACACCTGACTCCGTCGCGGTGATCCGATTCGCGGCGTAACTGTAGGAATAGATCTGAATCGAGATGAGCGAGGCATCAGGCGCGATGCCCGAACCCGTTGCGCCTGTCCCCCCGACCGCGATGCCGGCGACATGAGTGCCGTGATGACATGGCATCTCGCCGAATTCGCCGGTGATGTCAACAGGACACGGCGCGCCCGCGCCGACCTTCGATGCCTCACTCACCGACATCGGTGATCCGCCGGGACAGGAGGAGGTGTACCCACTTCGCGTCACTGCGAAACACGCCTCGCCGACCGTCTTCTGCACGGTTCCGTTGGAAAGGAACGGGTGATCGGTCTGCACTCCTGCGTCGACGACCGCGATCGTGGTTCCCGCCCCCTTGAAACCCGCGGCCCAGGCCGTCGGCGCCCCCATCGTCGTGGTCGACGCCGAAGGAGCCATCTCGCCGGCGGGCTCGCGCACATCGTCGGTCTCGGCCAGAGCAAACTCGTCGAAGGCCCAGTTCACCCGCAAAACCTGCGGGAGGGTGCGAAGCACGTCAACGGCGTCACGGTCGACGACCAAGTTCACAACCGGGATGGTCAGGGTTGGCCCTACGACCGACCAACTTCCGAATGGGAGTTCGTCGGTGATCTCGTCGATTCCGCGCTGGACCTGCGCTCGTTTCTCGTCGTCGTTTCCCGTCGGCTGCAGCTCGAAGGCCACGAGCACCTGTGTCGCCCTCGACACCGACACCTCGGTTTCCACCTTGGGTTCGATCTTCGGTACCGGCGTCTGCGACGGAACCGGCTGCCCTGACCCGAGCGGCACCGAGGTGGAGGTCGTGACAGTCGTGGATGGAGATGTCATTGCACTCGGTGCGTCGGGAGGTGTGCTGCGTTCATCCCCAACCGAGTCGGAACCGGTGACCCCTCGGATCACGACGAATCCGCCGGCGGCGATGAGGACGAGCGCAGCCAGGCACAGGGCGATCAGTCGATTGCGAAAACGGCTCATTTCGACCCTCGGAACTGTGATCGGTCGAAGGGGGAAGACCCGAACGTAGCAATGGCGTCGAGTGCGACGCGGTCACACACCTCCGAGTGCGTCAGGAGAACCAGCCGACCACGTCCACGACGACCGGCGTCGACCCAGCGCTGTTCAAAAGCGCGACCCTCCCGTCGGCACCCACCTCGGCAATCACCATGTTCGGAACGATCTGCCCCGCCACGAAATTGAGGTTCGACACCGACGGCCTCGAGGCGCCAGAAGCGAATGCCAACAAGTGACCGGAGGTCGAGGGGGCCACCACCGTGACGTTGAGGGCCACGGCGCGAACTCCAGTTGCGGGAACGCCGCCTCGACCGGCCACGGGGAACGTGCGACTGCTTCCGCCAAGAAGTGGGCCGATGTTCTGCTCGCGACCATCAATGGTGGAGTACGCCCTCGACTCGACCAATCGCGCCGGTTCCAATGACGTGTAGCCCGAATTCGTTCCGAACCAACCGACGACATCGACGACGAGATCGACCGAACCGGAATTGTTGAAGATCGACACCGAACCATCGGCACCCACCTTGGCGATGACCATGTTGGCGACGGTCTGCCCAGCCACGAAATTGAGATTGGAGGCGTTGGGACGATTCGTCTGACTCGGATAGACGATGAGGTGTCCCGACGAGGAAGCCGTCACCGCCGTGACATTGAGGGCGACCGCTTCGACTCCGGTCGAGGGAATCGTTCCTCGACCTGCGATCGACACGGTCAAGGTCCTCCCACTACCGAGCACACCGATTCCCTGAGAGCGGCCGTCGATGGTCGACAGACCGGGGCGAGTCTCGACGAAACGTTGCGGTTCGAGGGCGGTGAATCCCCCACTGTCAGGGAGCCATCCGACGACATCGACGATGAGATCGACGGTTCCGTTGGCATTGAAGATCGAGATGGCCCCATTGGAACCGAGTTTCGAGATCACCATGTTGGGAACCGTCTGCCCGGCCACGAAATTGAGGTTCGAGGCATTGGGTCTCGCCGTGTTCGACGGGAAGACGGTGATGTGGCCGGCGACCGTGGGACCCACGACCGTCACATTGAGGACGACCGCACCCGCACCTGACGCGGGCACACCGCCCCGACCGGCGACGGGAACTTCAAGTACCACTCCGCTCTGGACCGCCCCAGTGGCGAGGTTCGCCCCATCCACAGTGGCGCCGCCTCGTTCGGCAGACCGCGTATCGGCGATCCGTACCGGAGCAATCGGGTGGTACGAGCCTGCGGACGCCGGTCCGACGACGTTGCTGATCGACGCCGAGGATGCCGGAATGGATGCGGGTGAAACCGTGACTGCTGGTGTCGTCACCGGCGCGCCGATCCCCGCGGAGGATTCAGCTCGCACCAGGAACTGCGCCACCGATCCCGTGACCAGACCCGTGACCGTGCACGTCGTCGTCGTCGTGACACAGGTC
>CAZMJK010000049.1:0-4127 GCA_964566555.1 uncultured Bifidobacterium sp.
GACGGGCCATGGTTGCCATCGGCATGGGGGCGCTCGTCGCCGCCGCCGTGCGGCTCCGCGGATCAGGGGTCGCTCCGCCGCGAACCGGAGGATGGCGAGAACTGTCGGGACCCGGACTCGACTGACATGGCGCGAATCGGCATCCTCGGCGTCGGCGCTGTCGGCGCTCGGCTCGCCCGGCAATTGGTGTCGACCGATGACGTCGATGTCGTGCTTCGTGACGAACGTCGTTCGCGTCTCGAACTCGTGGCGCAGAGTCTCGGTGAACGAGCCTCGATCGATCGCGGCGGACTCGAGGATCCGATGGATGTCGACGTCGTCGTGTTGGCCGGCCCCGCACGTTCGCAGGCCCATCTCGCCGAGCGGTTCATCCGCCACGGCGTGCATGTCATCAGCACCAGCGACGACCTCAGCGATGTTCGCGCCCTGCTCGCTCTTGATCATCAGGCACAACAGCGCAACGTGCACGTCGTGGCCGGTGCCGGGTTCGCTCCCGGTCTGACGTGTGTTCTCGCTGCCCACGCGGCGCGCAAGTTCGACGAGGTGGAAGAGATCCATATCGCGAAGTCCGGTACCGGCGGACCGGCCTGCGCTCGTCAGCATCACCGCGCACTTGGTCGGGGCGCCGTCGATTGGCGCGATGGTCGGTGGGATGCCCGTCCCGGTGGCTCCGGCCGTGAACTCTGCTGGTTCCCCGATCCCATCGGGCCGCAGGATTGTTATCGCGCCGAACTCCCGGACGCACTGCTCCTCGTTCCCGCTTTTGCCGGGGTCCGACGAGTCACGTCCCGAGTATCGGCCACTCGTCGTGATCGGCTGACCGCGCGCCTTCCGATGTTGTGGCCCACCGATCCGGAGGGAGGTCCCGGCGCCATTCGCATCGAGGTCCGCGGCCGGGTCGATGGCCGTGGGTCGGTCGTGGTCTACGGGGCGATGGATCGACCGGCGGTCGCCGCCGGTGCGGTCGCCGCGGTGGCCGCCCGCTTCGTCCTCAGTTCCTCGCTTCGTCGATTCGGTGCGGCGGGACTCGCGGAGTCGGTCGACTCGTTGGCCTTCCTCACCGAACTCGCCCGCCGCGGGGTCCGAGCAGCGGTGTTCGAAGGCGACGCCACGGTCTGAGTTCGACGCTGTCCGTCGTGGTGGGCATCGACTGGCGGGCACTGAGTGGTGCGCATTGAGTCGAGCGACCCAGAAAAAGGGGCCGGGGTGACCAGCATCGGCGGGTCATCGGTTCCTAGGGTGTCGGTCCGGCAATCATCCGGTTGCGGGGACGGGTGGCGAAAGGGGAGGTTTCGACCGCCTTCGGGTGCTGGATCGCGCGGCGGGTTCGTGCGATGCGGAAGGGGGAGTCACATGACTGGGCAATCGATGGATCCCGAAGTCGCCGCGTTGGTGCATGAGGGCCTCGACGTGGTGCCGAAAGTGGTGGCGGTGATGGCGACCCACTTCCCGCCCCATGTGGACCGGGCCGAATTGGTCCGAGCGGGGATGGTCGGTCTCGTCGAAGCGGCGCATCGATTCGATCCCACTCGTGGCGTCCCCTTCGAACGATTCGCCGCCTCTCGAATCCGCGGCGCCGTCCTCGATTCCCTGCGCGCCGCCGATTGGGTGCCGCGATCGCTGCGACTCGCCGCCCGCCGCATCGAACTGGTCGAGACCTCGCTCTCGGCTCGCTACGGACGCCGCCCCACCGATGCCGAACTCGCGGCCGAGTCCGGATCCTCGCTCGAGCGGGTGCTCGAGGTCCGCGTGCTCCGTGAGCGAGGTGCGCTCACCTCGCTCGATCGTGCCCAGACCAGGGACGCGTCGATGCCCGACCCCGTCGAGTCGTTGGCGGCCACCGATCAACCCGATGCGCTCGATCGACTCGAACGTACGGAACTGCTCGGGTATCTGCACGACGCCATCGACGAGCTCCCCGACCGCCAACGACAGATCATCCTTGGTCACTTCCTCGACGGCCGCTCCACCGCGGAACTGGCCACCCAACTCGGTGTCACCCGTTCCCGGGTGAGTCGATTGCGAACGGTGGCGCTTCACGAACTGCGCCGGTCCATCTCCGGCCATTACGACCGAGAGGTGACGGTCGAGCCGCGTGCGGATCAGAGCGAGGGTTCCGCGAGCTCCGCCGTCTCGGCCTGATCGCCTTCGTCGGTATCGCTGAATCCCCCGGTCATCACGACCACGATCGCAACTCCGACGACCACCCCACCGACGATCGCGAGGATCGATCGCACGAGGATGGGCGAGAACGAGTTGGGGACGACGGCGGCGGTGATCGAGGGAACCATCAATGCGATCCACCAGCCCAGAGCGGCGATCGATCCGATCACGAACAGCGACCGCAGGCGACGGGAGGTGCGTCGAACCAGTGTCGATGCGAGAGCGAACACGACGGCGAGACCGGTGGCCACCATCGCCGCTCGAGGCGGATCGAAGCCGGTGGGCGTCGCCGTCCAGCCTCCGATCGCGACGAACAGGGCCAGCACACTTGCGCTGATCGTCGCCAGCCTCACCGTTCTCCACGCCGAACGATTCCCGAACACGAGAACGCCAGCAGCAGCAACGATGGCGAGGACGAGTTCGGCGATCGGCGTATGCGAGGGAAGTTTCGTGAGTCGACCTCGGACCACGACGGGCAGATCATCCACGGTGACGAGCACGGACCAGTCGGTATCGCCGGTGACGCCGGGCATGGCGTGCACGCGATGGTCGTGCCAGAGCACCGAACCGTCATCACCTACTCTCGTCCACTCCGGTTCGGCGGTCGGATCGGCCGACTCGGGAATGTCGCCGGTCCCGGTGCTCGTCGAGTTCGCCCACCATGTCGGCGAACGCAGGTTGGCGTCCACCTCACCGGTTGCGGTGATGCGGAGATAGGGCTCGTTGCGATACCCGGGAATCACCACGACGTGGCCTGGTCGCGCCGTGAGTCGCATCGCGTCGCCGCCATCGATCACCTCGATGGCGACTGCGTCGTCGGAGGGAACGATCGACGTGATCGACGACGACCAGTTCGTCGGTGCGAGTGAGAACGCTCCTGCGCTCGTGGCGCTGATACCAATGACGCCCAGCAGACAGCAGACGCCGACGAGCAGCCGTCGGACCACGGAGAGCAACATGCTCAGTCGGCCGTGGCCTTCTTGCGATATCTGAGGAACAACACGCCGGCGCCGATCACGATGACCGCGCACACACCGAAGAACACGTAGCGACCGGAGTCGGATTGCTCACTGCCCTCTTCGGTCACGGCGTTGGTCTCGGTCGCCATGCGGGCGGAACCGTTGGCGATCGTCGATGAGGATGACGGCGCCGTCGTCGAGGTTGTCACCGGTGCGGCGGAGGCATTGGCTGGGACCACGATCGTCGGAGCGGGCCGACTCGACTCACTGGTATCGCCGTTGGGTGTGCCGATCCAGGCCAACTCCTTCCCACCGGTGCACTCTTGGATGTTGGGCAGGGCGATCGTGGTTCCGGCCGGTTGGGCGAGCACCATGGCCACGTTGAACTGTGCCGTCACACCATCGGCGATCTCCGCACCGGTCCACTGCACCTCGGTCGCGGTCACCGTTGAGGTCCAACCGTTCGGGTTGGAGACGACGATGTTGGTCGCACCGACCGGGAGTTGCGCGCGGAGACCGATCGTGGGAGCGCCGCTGCAACCGTGGGAGAAGGAATAGGTGATGAGGGTTCGTCCTTCCGGCGCGGGACTGGCCGTTGTGCCGGTGTGAGCCGCGGCCGGACCGGCGCCGACGACGAGCGCGATGAGCCCGACGATGGCCGAGACGACGGCGACAACGAGTTGAGGATGTGAACGACGAACGAGCATGGGACTCCGAGTGCGTTAGCGGCGTACTGGAACTTCGAACGAGGTGCGTTGTTCCGAAAAGTCGCCGGTGCGAATGGCGATGGTGATGTTCCAGTCGCCGGGAATGGACAGTTCGTTCCCGTCGTAGACGAAGTAACCGGGAGACGTGGCGGAAACCTGACGGGTGATGGGCTCCAATCCAGCAGAGGGTTGTGAGAATTCAAGGGTCATGGTGTTCGCCACACCGAAGGGTTGTCCAGTCCCGTCGGTCATCACCGTCTCGATCCGATTCGGTCCGACGATGGCGGGACTGACCGAG
>CAZMJK010000049.1:4137-10212 GCA_964566555.1 uncultured Bifidobacterium sp.
GTTCGCCCGAACCGGGCGCTTTGAGGTCCATGATGCGCGCGACGCGCGGA
The DNA here is from genome assembly GCA_964566555.1 of uncultured Bifidobacterium sp. GTDB lineage: Bacteria > Actinomycetota > Acidimicrobiia > Acidimicrobiales > Acidimicrobilacustridaceae > Acidimicrobilacustris. The sequence goes on from CAZMJK010000049.1 coordinate 4,188, forward strand.
TCGAGCGGGATCAGCGCGGCGTATCGGCCGAAGAGGAGGCGCAGCCGGTCGCCCTTCGCGGGGGTGCTCGCCTTGTGGAGCATCTCGCCCGTGTCGACGCGTTTGGTGATGGCGACCGGTGACACCTTGCTCACCACCGCGGTTCGAGCCGGCGGGGTGTTGACCAGCACCGAGGTGAGTCCGATGACGACGACGATCACAAGCGCTTCGATCCGGACGGTGCGAAGGAGTGAATGCCACCGATCGGCGCGCACCGCCGGATCGGTCGTGGGTTCGACGATCGCCGGGACGAGCGAGCGCCGATTCCACGCGGCGAGAAGGATGATGATGGCGGTGAGGGCGATCTTGGCCACGACGAGTTGGCCCCAGGTCGTGGTGAGGAGTGAACCGAGGTGTTCGCCCGAACCGGTCAGCGTGAGTGTGGTCCCGGCGATGATCAACGCGATCACCGACACCAACGCCACCATCGAGAATCGCCCGAGGATCTGTGCGGTTGACGCAACAGCATCGGCCGAGCGCAGTGTGAGCACCATGGCGAGACCGACGATGCCGCCCAGCCATAGCGCAGCTGCAGTGGCGTGGACGAAGTCGGCGAGGAGGGAGAGCGCGCGAGGGGCGAGTTCGGAGGCGTGGCCCCAGACGGCGAACGACGCCGTCACGGCGAGGCCCCCGGTGAGTGCGAACGCTCTCGACACCTTCGTCGCCGAGATGTCGGTGGAGAGATGCACCACGGCCAGCCCGATCATCAGCAACGCGATCGACCAGCCCAGATTCTCGGAGAGAACATCGCGCAGCACGTTGGTATCGGTCGATGCTCCCGCGCCCTTTCCCGTGAGCAATGCCGCCTGACTCATCACCACCCCGATGGCGCCGAAGAGCGCGAGGATCGCGCCGATGCGCACGAAGGGAACGATGCGCCAGCGATCGGGGGCCCGGTCGTGGACGAAGGCGAGGAAGAACGCGGTGCCGGCGGCGACGAGGGCAGAGAGCGCGAGCAGGAATCGTGACAACGTGCCGACCGATTCCCACGTGCTGTCGTCGGTGGCCGCGGGTTTGGCGGAACGGTCGAGGGCTCCCGCTCCGACGCCGAACAGGAGCGAGCCGTTCACCGGGTGCCCGTCGGCCGAGAGCACTCGATAGGTGACGACGTAGGTGCCGTCGGTGAGCGTCGTCGACGGTGCTGCCGTCAGGGTTCGACCATTGACGATCTGCGTCGGTTCGAGAGCGACCGACTTTCCATCGGCGTTCAGGACCGAGAGCCCACCAGACAACGTGCTGACGTTCTCGCTGAACGTCACACTGATCTCCGAAGGGGAGGTCGGTACAGACTGACCGTCGACCGGGGTCGAGGTGATGACCGATGCGTGTGCGGACGCGATGCCGGTGCTGAGTCCGAGAACTGCGACCACGATCGCAAGCGCAGCAGCGAGTTGTCGGGCGATGCGGGACATGAGTTCTCGTTCTTCGCCGGTTCGGCAAGACTGGGACCGTGTGTGATCGTATTCCGACCTCCGCGACCGACCGTCGCGGGATGCGTCCGTCCGACATGAGGAGTCCGGTGTGAGGACGTCCCCTGCGGTCGTGGGTGCGTCGGTGACACTCGCCTACGGTCGACATCCGGTGCTGCGCGATGCGTCGTTCGAGATCCCCTCCGGCGCCGTGACCTCGCTGGTGGGCCCGAACGGAGCGGGGAAGTCCAGTCTTCTCAACGCGATCGTCGGACTTCTCCCCGTGCAGTCGGGAGCGCTCGAGGTGCTGGGGCACTCACCGAGCGACACGCGCCGACTCGTGGCCTATGTGTTGCAGTCGGCCAAAGTCAACGATCAGTTGCCGGTCACCGTTCGGGAAGTGGTGACGATGGGCCGTTTCGCGATTCGGGGCGCGTTCAAGTTCCTCACGGCAGAGGATCGTCGCATCGTGGATCGGTCGATCGAGCGACTCGAACTCGATGGTCTGGCTGGTCGCCATCTGCACGAACTCTCGGGCGGACAACGTCAACGGGTGTTCGTCGCGCAAGGTTTGGCCCAGTGCGGTGACGTGCTCCTGCTCGACGAGCCCGTTACGGGACTCGACGTCGTGAGTCGCCAGCGGATTCTCGACGTCGTGGACGAGGAACGCGATGCCGGTCGGACCATCGTGATGACGACTCACGATCTGTCCGAGGCGGCCGAGACTGACCACGTCCTGTTGTTGGCTGGTCGTGTCGTGGCGAGCGGAACGCCATCGGAGGTGCTCACCGCCGCGCACCTCGCCGAGGCCTACGGGGGTCGCCTCTTGCGACTCGCCGATGGCATGGTCGTGATCGATGATCCTCATCACCATGCTCATGGACATGATCACGCCATGTGTGCCGAGGACGACGAGCACGACGTTTCCGCGTCCTGAGTCGAGTCCCGATCGTCGCGTCGAACCGGCGCAGTGGTCGGTGAGAGCGGTATGAGCGGTGTCAGTCCTGCAGCGCGGCGATGACGGCATCGTGGACGACGCCGTTGGTGGCCACGCCGGAGACGCGTGAACCGGGCACCAGCGACACCTCCTTGCCGTCGGTGCCGGTGAATCGGCCACCGGCCTCGGCGAAGATGACCGGCATCGGCGCGATGTCCCACAACGACACCTGCGGATCGACCATGGCGTCGAGCGCTCCGCACGCCACCATCGCGTAGCCGTACCCATCTCCCCAGGTACGAAGTTCGAAACCGGCGCGCTTCACCCCGAGCAGCGCACTCTCGGACCATGTGCCGAACCCACTGGTCGAGAGGACGCACGCGGAGGGTTCAGAGCGCTTGCTGACCCCGACGGGGCGGCCATCACGGAAACAGCCGAGACCCCGTCCCGCGTAGACCGTGATGTTGAGGGCGGGGAGATTGATCACCCCGATCAACGGCCCGTGTTCATCGACCACGGCCAGCAGGTTCGAATAGAGCGGGACGCCCCGAGTGAAGGCCTTGGTCCCGTCGATCGGGTCGACGATCCACGTGCGGGAACTGGATCCGATGTGATCGTCGAGTTCCTCCCCGAGAATTGAATCCTCGGGGTGCAGGACGGCGAGTCGGTCACGAATGACGCGTTCAGCACCCCGATCGGCCTCGGTCACGGGCGTTCCATCGCTCTTGGTGACGACATCGAGCGATGGATTGTCGAACCATTGCAGCGTGAAACTTCCCGCCTCGCGCAGGACGTCGACGGCATTCGCCAGCATCGTCGGATCGGCGGGAGGAAGTGCAGGGGAATCGGCCACGGTGCAATGGTGACACGACCGCTCCGGTCGTCGGTGGCGTTACTGGAGTTTTGTTGTGTCGGTTCCGGCGCCGAGAGCGACGAGTTGGTCGTACCACTCGCCGGCGACCACCTTGCCGAGCATGCCGGCGGCGAGGTCCTCGGGCATCGTGAACTCGATGACGTGTGTGGTCCCGTTCTCGGTCATCACGAGTTGGGGTCGCATGGTGGTTGGTCGTGCATCGAGGACGATCTCCGACGGCCAGACGTCGAATGCTGTCGCGCCTTCGAGTTCGTCATCATGTGAGGCAGTGCGTGAACGCGGCGCCGGTCCGAACGTGAACGAGAGTCGACCGCCAGCGAAATGAAGGGTCCCGCGTCGCCGACCCTTCTCCCGACGGTTGGGAGCGCGTGTGACCGGGACGGCGACGGGGTCGTTGTCGGCCGTGGCCTGCTCGAGTCGGCCCGGTGCGATGGCGTACTGCTCGGCGCCCTCTCCACGTACGACCTGGATCGTGTTGGTGAGGACCAACGCCCCGATGACGATGAGGGGCAGGATCAACACCCAGGGTGCACCAACGGAGAGAGCGAACAACAGCAGGAGCGCAACGCCCCACCAGACCACGAGATTGATGTTCCGTCGAGCGCGCGCCTTCGCTCTGGTCGGGTTCGGGTCCGGAGTGTGAGAGATTCGAGCCACGTCAGGACGCACCCAGTTCGCGAAGTTGTGCGTACCACTCGCCGACCAGCGTCGGACCGACGAACGTGGCTCCCACATCCCAGACCGGGAAGAACCGCACCGAATGCGTTGCTCCTCCGATCGAGAGATCCAACTGCGGTCGCATGAAACTCGGAACGGTCAGCAGTTCGATGCGCCCGATCTCGGAATCGAAACGAATCTGATCATCGAGACATTCGAAACGAAGCCGCTTGCCATCGCAGATCAAGAACCCCCGCTTCGGGGGCTCGCCCCGAACCCGAGTTCCCAACGACCACACGGCATTCACCGAGACCGGTGTCGCCGGTGTCGCCGCCCGCAACTCGCCTTTGGCGAGCGTTTCGGCGTCTGGTCCATCGGGTCGGCGCGACAAGCGCATGGTGGCGACGAGGGCGATCGTGAAGGCCGCCGCCGGGACGACGAAGAAGATGTTGCCGAACGCGATCGGGGCGACGAAGAACACGAGGATGAACAACCACGTCCCCCACACCGACCACATCCGCTGGCGACGCACGAGCTTCACCGCATCGGGGCGATCGGGACCGAAACGTTGAACGCTCTTCTTCGCAGCCATCGCCGAGACCCTAGGGGTTGGTGGGGGATCGGTTGATGCGCACAGCGTCGGGCGCGGGACGTTCCATCGGGGGCGGTTCGCCGATCGGCCAGCCGAGATAGAGCAGGCCGATCATCGTGTCGGTGTCGTCGAACCGGCAGAACTCCTTCACCCGAGTCGAGGTCATCGCACCGCCGGTGGACCAGTACGACGCGAGTCCGGCTGCGGTGGCGGCGAGCAGCAGCGTCTGGATCGCGGCGGAGACGGCATCGCGATTCTCGGCGGTCATCGTTGCGTCGACTCCCGCCATCGACGCGACCGCGATCATCACTGGCGCCCGTAGGTACTTGCCGCGTGCCTTGTCGATCTTGGACTCGGGCTGGCCGGCGTCCACGAGGTCCTGCGCGAGTGCAGCGCCGAGACCGGCGCGACCGTCACCGGTGATGATGCGGAACCGCCACGGAAAGGTTCGCCTGTGGTTGGGTGCGGTGGCGGCGATGGCGATCAGCCGGTCGAGCAGTCCGTCATCGATGGCCCGGTCCGGATCCACCCGGAGTGAGGAGCGCCTGGTCGATGCGATTCGTTCGAAGCGGTCGAGGTCGCCGGATCCCTGGCCCGTCGGGTCGGGGATCGAGGGGGAATCGAGGGTCGAGGGGGAGTCGGGGCCGGGCATGATGAGGACAGTACCGCTACCGCCCATGGTGTCCACAGGAGTATCCACAGCGATGTTCACAGGGTGGGTCACAGGATGAGGGGGATTCGTCCCCAAAGTTATCCACAGGGGTTGACGGCGAACCGTGACCCCGCGGTAGGGTGGTGCCTCCTCGGGCGGAGACCGGGCCTTCCAGATTGCGTCGCGACGTGATCAGACGAGGAACCATGCCCATCGACTCCCCCCGCAGCCCACTCCAGCGCCTCCGTCGCTTCGGCGCGCCCGCGTTGGCCGGCGCGTTGCTGCTCGGCACCGTCGGCGTGGCCATCGGGTCGTCGACACAAGTGGGCGCAGTGGCGACCGATGCGCGAACGCAGCGAGCCAACGTTCGCGCCGAGCAGGCCAAGGTGGCAGCACAGGTCAACGCCCTCGAGAGTTCGCAGGCCCAGGTCATGGCCGCACTCAACACCCTGAACGAGAACGTTCGAGGTCAGCAGGCGGCATTGTCCGAGGCGCGTCGTCAGGCCGAGGCCAGTGCTGCCGAGGCCGCCCAGGCCGAACGCGAAGCGGCACAGACCAGTCGCGATCTCGATGCGTTGCGGGCTCGAGTCGCCCAGTACGCAGTGAAGGCCTACGTCGATCCGCCGGGCGAGGAACTCATGCGCCGCTTCGAAGCGACCTCTGCGCAGGAAGACGCCACTCGGCGCGCGTTCCTCGATCTGCAGTCTCGGAGCGATTCCGATGTGATCGACCAACTTCGCTCCACCAAGGCCCGTCTCGAAGACCAGCTCTCGAGGGCGCAGGCGGCGAAGACCGCAGCGGACGCGCATGCCGCTGAAGCGGAAGGCGCCTTGGCCTCACTCTCGGCCGCTCAGGTGCAACAACA
>CAZMJK010000050.1:0-2125 GCA_964566555.1 uncultured Bifidobacterium sp.
TCGACCACGAGTTCCTCGAGCCTCGGGTGCGCCACCGCACAACTCGACAACGCGAGCACCTCATGCGATGCCGCCATCCGGAGTCCGGCGCGCCCACGGTCGATGGCGACCCGGAGCGTGGTGCGGAATCCGAACGGGGCCAGGGTCGGTCCGAGGCGAACCGACGGTTCACTCCATCGGCCCAATCGGCGGAGCGCATCACGGACGATGTCGAGCTTCGCCTCCAATTGACCGACATGACCGAGATGAGCGAGATCGCATCCGCCACAGCCCTCGAGCACGTGCGGGCATTCGGGCTCGATCCGCTCGCGGGAAGGAGTCATCACGTTGAGAATGCGCCCGCGCTCGCTGCCCTGGCGCTTCGAGACCGAAACCCGCAACTGCTCCCCGGGGAGTCCACCCTCGACGAGCACCACGCGACCGTCGTCACGTCGTGCGAGACCCACTCCCCCGGCGACGAGTCGCTCCACGTCGACCACCACCGAACGTTCTTCCGCGGGTTCAGCAGCGTCGGAAAGGTCGGTCACCAGAGCAGCGTAGGCGGGTATCGTCGCCACCACGATCCTCTCGACGAAAGCGCCTCATGTCGACTTCCCCCACTTCACGACCGATCGAAATCGCCCCTTCGATCCTCACCGCCGACTACTCCCGACTCGGCGACGTGTGCGTGGAACTGGAACGCAGCGGAGTCGACCTCATTCACTGGGACGTGATGGACGGCAATTTCGTTCCGAATCTCTCCTTCGGCGCCGACGTCATCGCATCGATCCGTCCGCTCGTCTCGCTCCCCTTCGAGGCACATCTCATGGTGACGGAACCGACATGGATCCTCGACGCAATGGTCGAGGCCGGGTGCAGCACCGTCATGGTGCACTCCGAGGCCTGTCTGCACCTCCATCGCACGCTCGGTCGGATCCGTGAACTCGGAGCCACGCCTGCGGTCGTCATCAATCCCGCCACACCGATCGAGGACGTCGTCGAGGTCCTCGATCTCGTCGGCCTCGTCCTCGTGATGTCGGTCAATCCGGGCTTCGGCGGCCAGTCCTACATCGCTTCGGTCGAGGCGAAGATGCAGAGACTGCGGAACCTCATCGACGAACGCGGCCTCGACATCGACATCGAGATCGATGGCGGCATCGCACCTGCGACCATTGCATCGGCGGCGAGCGCTGGTGCCAACCGATTCGTCGTGGGCAGTGCGATGTTCCGCGATACCGAGGGTTTCGCGCACGCGACGAGTGAACTGCGTGCGCTCGCGGTGTCCGCTCAACGTTGAGATGAGTCCGGAGCGTCCCCGCCGTCGCGGTCTCGCCCTCTTCGCGCTCGCGTTGGTTCTCCTCGCCGTCGGCGGCGCGGTGGTGTGGCGGCTCGCGGGGCGACCCGAGCCTCGGTCGGCGACGCGCCTCTGCCAACAGCTCGCGAACGTCTCGTCACTCTCGCAGTCGATCGTGACGCTCGACCCGACCCTGCTCGGGCCGCAGATCGCCGAACTCCAACGCGCCACCGAGGTGGCCCCATCGGACATTCAGGCGCAATTGACGGTTCTCGTCGACTTCGTCACCGAAATCGCCGACGAGGTGCGGGCCTCACCGACCGAGAAGAAGAAGGCGCTCACCGACGCACTCGCCGAACGACAGGCTCGGGTCGACGAAGTGAGCGCCGCCGGTCAGGCCGTCGAGGCGTGGTCGGTGGCGAACTGCGGTGCGCCACTTCGCTCCACGACCACCGCGCGGGTCACGACAACGGTGAAGCGATGAACCCGCGATGTGGGGGTCGACTCAGAGGAGTTCGCCGCGCTTGACGATCACGTTGTCCACGATGCCGTAGGCCTTGGCCTGCTCGGCGGTGAACCAGCGATCACGCTCGGAGTCGGTCTCGATCTGGTCGACGTCCTGGCCGGTGTGGAACGAGATGCGCTCGGCCATCAGTCGCTTGATGTAGGCCATCTGCTCGGCCTGGATGGCGATATCGGAAGCCTGCCCCTGAACACCGCCGAGGGGCTGGTGCATCATGATGCGCGCGTGCGGGAGGGTGTACCGCTTCCCCGCGGCACCGGCGCAGAGCAGGAACTGCCCCATCGATGCAGCGAGTCCCATGCAGATCGGGCCCACATCGGGCGTGATGA
>CAZMJK010000050.1:2135-9216 GCA_964566555.1 uncultured Bifidobacterium sp.
CCGGCGGTGATGGAACCACCGGGTGAATTGATGTAGAGCCAGATGTCCTTGCCCGGATCCTCGCCCTCGAGATAGAGCAACTGCGCCACGATCTGGTTGGCCACCGTGTCGTTCACGTCGCTTCCGAGCACCACGATGCGGTCCTTCAGCAACATGCGGAAGATGTCGGCTCCCGGGTCGGCGATGGACGCGGCCATGGCCACCTGCGGTGCGATCGGGGGATTCGACATCGGGCTCCTTCCAACGGATGGGTGGTCGGCCCATGGAGACCGACTCCGGCAGGCTACAGGCCTGAGCCGGCCGACCGACGCGCCCGACGCTCGATCGGCGACCCCGATCCAGCTGTCGCGGCGTCCGCCCGTCAGAGGTACAACGCCCCGATGACTCCGACGGCGTTCACGCAGAAGTGGGCGACGATCGCCGGCCCCAGGCGACCTGCGGCGCGCACCACGAGCAGAGCGAAGACCGCCCCGTAGGTTGCGGTCACCGCGACGATGAAGGCCATCTGCGCCCATGAGTCGCCCTGCGCGTGGAACAAGCCGAAGATGATCGAGGTCGCGATCACACCGACGGTCAGATTCCAGCGCCGCCCCACCGACCGAAGGAAGAGGCCACGGAAGAACAGTTCCTCGACGATCGGCGTGCAGACGGCGACGAGGAGGAACACCATGATCGCCGTGAACACCGACGGATCGTTCGGCAGAAATTCGGTGTTCGAAGGTGACGCGTCGTTCGACAGGAGCGTCCAGACCACTCCGCCGATGGCGGACAGCACGAGCGCGATCACGCCGCCGAGGAGCCCCCATGCCAGATCGATCGGTAGCAGCTCGAGCCCGAAGTCCCGTCGCAGACTCTTCTGCCCTTTCCAGTAGGTCGCCACGATCGGCCAACCCAAGAAACCGGGCCAACCACCGACCAGACTCAGGATCACCGCACCGAGACTCAGATCGGTCAGCGTCGACGCATCGACGTTGTTCGTGGCCACCAAGATGACGGCGGCCACGATGCCACCGAAGATCCAGAGCGCGAACCCGATGACGACGTCGCCGAGCCCCCATCGGATGACCGGTCGAGACGGCGGCGGCTCGACCACCGGTCCGTACCACTGCGGCGGTGGTGCCGTCGGCGGCTGCGCGTGGGGTTCCGTCGGTGGTTCGGTCGGATAGGTCACGACAGCACCTCAGCCAACGTTCGAATAGCGCGACCTCGGTGGCTGATCGCGTGCTTCTCGTCGGGGCTCATCTGGGCGAAGGTCCGACCATCGCCCTCGTCGGGAACGAAGATCGGGTCGTATCCGAAACCCGCATGACCTTCCGGCTCTGGCGCGATGACGCCCTCGACGATTCCTTCGGTGATCGTTTCCGAGCCATCGTCCCATTGCACCAGGATCACGGTCCGAAATCTCGCGCGTCGACGGTCGGGCGACAACGCGCCCGCGGCCCGCAGTTCATCGAGCACCTTTGCGATGTTCGCCGCCGAATCACTCGGTTCTCCCGCGAATCGAGCGGACCGGACTCCGGGGGCACCGCCGAGCGCGTCGATCTCGAGCCCGGTGTCATCGGCCAGCGCCGCAGCCCCGGTTGCAACCCGAATGGCGGTTGCCTTCAATCGAGCATTGCCTTCGAGCGTCGGAGCGTCCTCGACGACATCGGGAACCGAATCGGGACGAGGCTCGAGTGCAACACCGCAGGATGCGAGGATCACCTCGAGTTCGTGGACCTTGGCGGGGTTCGCACTCGCACAGACAAGGCGCCGACCGGTCGCCATCGTTACTCCCGGGTGGGTGGAGGATCCGCCAACAACACCTTCTGCAACGTGAAGAGCTCTCGAATGCCGCCCTCGGCGAGGCCGAGGAGTTGGTCCAGTTCGCCACGGCTGAAGCTCATCCCCTCAGCGGTCCCCTGCACCTCGAGGAATCGACCGCTCTCGGTCATCACCACGTTCATGTCGACCTCCGCCGCCGAATCCTCGACGTAGGGAAGGTCGAGAATCGGGGTCCCATCGACGATGCCGACCGAGATGGCGGCACACGCTTCGGTGAGCGGATGCGTCGCGATGCCACCGGCCTGCACGAGACGGGTCAGCGCGTCGTGCAACGCGACGTACCCACCGGTGATCGACGCCGTGCGCGTCCCACCATCGGCTTGGAGCACGTCGCAGTCGACGACGACCTGTCGCTCACCGAGGGCCTCCATATCGCAGACCCCCCGCAGCGAGCGTCCGATGAGCCGCTGGATCTCATGGGTGCGGCCCGACGGCGAACCCTTCGACACCTCTCGCCGCACTCGTTCCGGCGAGGCACCGGGGAGCATCGAGTACTCGGCGGTCACCCACCCCTTGCCCGAGCCCTTCATCCAGCGAGGCACACTCTCGTCGATGGATGCGGTGCACAACACGATCGTTCGGCCGAAACGGATGAGCGCCGAACCGGTCGCTGCGTCGGTGAAGTCACGTTCGATGGAGATGTCTCGAAGTTCGTCAGGTCGTCGTCCGTCGGGTCTCACAACTCGTACCTCTCGTGGGGGGATGCAAGTGCAACCGCAGCACCGTAGGCCGATTCGCCGTTGATGGCGTGCACCGAAAGATCGGACTCCGGCCAGAAGTGGGTGAGGACGCATCGCTTCGCACCCGCGGCTCGAGCCATCGCACCCGCCTGTCGGGCGGAGAGATGCTTCATGCCTTCGGCTTCCTCATCGGTTCCGTAGGTCGCCTCGACGAGTGCGAGATCGACACCACGACCCAGATGTTCGATGCTCCAGTCCGGTCCGGTATCGGCGGAGTAGACGATGGAGCCCCCTGCGCTCGATTCGATACGCATGGCGACCGTCTCGACGTAGTGGTCGGTGTGTTCCATCGCGAACCGAAGCGGACCGATCGCGAACTCGTCACCGTCACCGGTGACGGTCCAGTCGAACGTCGGCGACAGATTGCCGGGGATCAGTTGGGCGATCTCGTGGGTCTCAGCGGTACCGAACACCGGAATGCCGACGCGCTCGAACCGGTACCGCGATGCCACATGCAAACCGGCCAGATCGCTCCAATGATCGGCGTGCGAATGCGAGAGCACCACCGCAGTGACCTCATCGAGACGGAGATGTCGTTGCAGGTTGCTCAAGCAGCCCGGACCGAGATCGACAAGGACGTTCGTTCCGTCCTGCTGCACGAGATAGCCGCTACACGGGCAGTCATGGCCGGGGTAACTGCCAGAACAGCCCAGGACGGTGAGACGCATCACCGAACGGTACTGGCCGAGTCCGTCAAAGCGCAGCGCGAGCGACATCGAGCGGTGTCATGCGTGCGAGACTGTGACCATGCGCATCCCCGCCAGTGTCGACTACGCCATTCGGGCGATGGCCGAACTGGCGAGTTCCGGCGAGGGCCCCGTGACCGCCGAGGAACTGGCACGCGCACAGGGAATCCCGCTGAAGTTCCTGCGCGGCATCATGACCGAACTCAAGCGCTCGCGTCTGGTGAGCAGCCAGCGTGGCCCCGAGGGCGGCTTCGTCCTCACCCGCCCCGCCAACGAGATCTCGCTGGCCGACATCTTCCGCGCCGTCGACGGTCCCCTCGCCACCGTCCGGGATCAGAGTCTCAGTTCGATGACCCATACCGGCGCAGCCGAGGAGTTGCCGACGGTGTGGATGGCAGTGCGCGCCAGCCTGCGCCGCGTGCTCGAAGTCGTCACCATCGCCGACCTCGCCGAAGGGTCGTTGCCTTCCCAGGCCTCCGAGTACCGGTCCGAGACCGAATCACGGCACTCATGAGTTTTGCTGCCGTCGACGGCCGCGGTCACTCGGAGATGAATCCGTTGACGCGCAGGTAGTCGATGATCACATCGGCCGCATCCTCGGCCGTCATCGTCGTGGTGTCGACGGTCAGTTCTGGAGACTCCGGCTCTTCGTACGGTGAATCGATGCCGGTGAAGTTCACGAGTTCACCACGACGCGCCTTCTGATACAGGCCCTTGGGGTCGCGTTGTTCGGCCACTTCGATCGGCGTGTTCACGAACACCTCGATGAATTCGCCCGACGCAACCCGCTCACGCGCCATCTGGCGTTCCGCGACGAACGGGGAGATGAACGACACGAGAACGATGAGTCCGGCGTCGACCATGAGTGCTGAGACCTCGGAGACGCGACGGATGTTCTCCACTCGATCAGCATCGGTGAAGCCCAGGTCCTTGTTCAGACCGTGGCGAACGTTGTCGCCATCGAGCAGATAGGAATGACGACCACGTTCGAAGAGCTTCTGCTCGACGATGTTGGCGATCGTCGACTTGCCCGAACCGGACAGACCCGTGAACCAGACCACACAGGGCTTCTGCCCCTTCTGTTGGGCATGGGCGTCCTTGTCGACCTCGATGGCCTGCCAGTGAACGTTGTCGGACCGGCGCAGAGCGAAGTGCAACAGACCCGCCGCCACCGTGCTGTTGGTGAAGCGATCGATGAGGATGAAGCCGCCCATGTTGCGATTCTCGACATAGGGATCGAACGGGATCGGACGGTCGAGGTTGATGTTGCAGACGCCGATCTCGTTCAATTCGAGCGTCCGCGCGGCAACCTGTTCGAGCGTGTTGACGTTCACCTTGAACTTGGGTTGGGCCAGCGTCGCACTGACCGTGCGCGCACCGACCTTGAGCAGGTAGGGACGACCGGGGAGCATCTCCTGATCGTCCATCCAGATGATGTGGGCCTCGAACTGATCGGCGACCGCGGGTGGTGCCGATGCGGCGGCGATGACATCGCCTCTGCTTACATCGACCTCGTCGGTGAGCGTCAAGGTGATCGACTGACCTGCGACCGCCTCATCGAGATCACCATCGAAGGTCACGATCCGGTCGATGGTGCTCGAACGACCGGCGGGCAGGATCCGCACCGGATCCCCCGGCCGCACTCGCCCACCGGCGATCTGCCCGGAGAACCCACGGAAGTCCAGATCAGGGCGGTTCACCCACTGCACGGGCAGACGGAACGGCAGCGATTGCACTTCATCGTCGACCTGCACCGTCTCGAGGTGTTCGATCAACGTCGGACCGGTGTACCACGGCATCTGCTCGCCGTGTTCGGTGATGTTGTCGCCCTTGAGGGCCGAGATCGGGATGCAGACGACATCGTCGAGTCCCACCTGCGCGGCGAACTCCCGATAGTCCGCTTCGATCGCGTCGAACACGTCCTGTGAATAGTCGACGAGATCGATCTTGTTGATCGCCACCACGACATGGCGGATTCCCAGCAGCGACACCAAGAAACTGTGGCGTCGAGTCTGCGTCAGCACGCCCTTGCGTGCGTCGATGAGCACCACCGCGAGATCCGCAGTCGAGGCGCCGGTGACCATGTTGCGGGTGTACTGCTCGTGTCCCGGAGTGTCGGCCACGATGAACTTGCGGCGCTCGGTGGAGAAGAATCGATAGGCGACATCGATCGTGATCCCCTGTTCACGCTCCGCTGCCAGCCCATCGACCAGAAGTGCGAAATCGAGTTCACCACCCTGGGTGCCCACCTTCTTCGAATCCGATTCGAGGGCGGCAAGGTGATCTTCGAAGACGAGTTTCGAGTCATAGAGCAGTCGACCGATCAGTGTCGACTTGCCATCGTCGACGCTGCCGCACGTGATGAACCGCAGCATCGACTTACGTTCATGGCGATCGAGGTAGGCCTCGATGTCGACTTCGAGGAGTTCGTCAGCTGCGTGCGCCATTAGAAATACCCCTCCTGCTTCTTCTTCTCCATCGAGCCGCTTGAGTCATGGTCGATCACTCGGCCCTGACGTTCCGAACTCGTGGTGAGAAGCATCTCCTGAATGATTCCCGTCAATGTGTCCGCCTCACTCTCGACCGCACCCGTCAACGGGTAGCAGCCAAGGGTACGGAAACGGACGCTCCGCAATTCCGGCACTTCACCTGGAAGCAACTTCATCCGCTCGTCATCAACCATGATCAGCGCTCCATCGCGTTCGACCACGGGACGCTTCGCTGCGAAATACAGCGGGACGATAGGGATCTGCTCGCGGTGGATGTACTGCCATATGTCGAGCTCCGTCCAGTTGGACAGAGGGAAGACACGAACACTCTCACCCGGGCCTTTGCGCGCGTTGTAGAGCCGCCAAAGCTCTGGTCGCTGCATCTTCGGGTCCCAACGATGCTGTGCCGAGCGAATCGAGAACACTCGCTCTTTGGCACGCGACTTCTCCTCATCGCGACGGGCGCCGCCAAAAGCGAGGTCGAACCCGTACAAGTCGAGAGCCTGCTTCAGGCCCTCGGTCTTCCACATATCGGTATGGGTGGCCGAGCCATGATCAAACGGGTTGATCCCGCGTTCAATGCATTCGGGGTTCTGGTGCACACGCAGGTCGAGGCCTCGAGCAGCAACGACCCGATCGCGGAACTCGTACATCGCCTGGAACTTCCATGTCGTGTCCACGTGGAGCAGGGGAAATGGTGGCGGTGACGGAGCGAACGCCTTCAGCGCGAGGTGCAACATCACCGACGAGTCCTTCCCCACCGAATAGAGCATCACGGGTCGTTCCGATTCCGAGACCGCCTCGCGGAAGATCTGGATGCTCTCGTCCTCGAGCCGCTGCAGATGGGTGCGTGTCGTCACTCGTCAGCCTTTGGGGTGCGGTGGCGATCCCGATTCACCACATTTTCGACAGGATTGGTCGACAATAGCACGACGTCGGTCGTCCGACCGAAGTGCTCCCCAACCTCACTCCTGCGGTTCAGGCCAACTCAGTCCGACAACCTCGTCGAGTTCCGGACCGAGAAGTTGTCGTCCCAACGCCCGGAACGCTTCGACATCGCCAGAGGATTCGAATCGGTGCACTCCCCGACCGCCACCGGGAGCAGTGACCGCACCGGCGTCGAGCAGCATCGAACGAACCGTGAACGCAGTCGCATCGGCCGAGTCGACGAGCACGACATCGCGACCCATGACATCGCTGATCGTGCGAGCAAGAAACGGGTAGTGGGTGCAGCCGAGGAGTAACGCATCGATCTCGGCGTCGACGAGCGGCGCCAGGAGTCGTTCAGCGAGAACATGGACCTGTTCGGAGTCGGTTTCGCCCCGCTCGACGAACTCGACGA
>CAZMJK010000050.1:9278-10013 GCA_964566555.1 uncultured Bifidobacterium sp.
GCTTCGGCCCCGGGTTCGATAACACCGATCACCGGCACCGGCGCAACCCGTTGCAATTCCTCGAGCGCAGCCGCCGAGGCCGTATTGCACGCCACCACCACCAGCTTCACATCGTGGGTGTCGAGCAGGTGCTGGGTGATCTCGAGGGCGAAGTCGCGCACCTCGGCGAGATCACGAGGCCCGTAGGGGTAACGACCGGTATCGCCGACGTAGACGAGATTCTCCTCGGGAAGCAGATCGATCAGTGCACGAGCGACCGTCAGACCGCCGAAACCACTGTCGAACATGCCGATGGGACGGGAATCCACCTCTTGAGGGTAGTCCCGTGCGTTTCCACGGATAGCCGACCACACGCGCACTTGGGCCGGCGGCGCGATCGCCTAGAAGTAGATGATCTTGCCGGCGCGTTCGGTGACCTCGTCGATGTCGTCGGTCCACGCACCGGTCGAGAGGTACTTCCACCCGCCATCACACACGATGAACACGATCGTTCCCGATTCGATCTGCGACGCGACGCGCACCGCTCCGGCCAGAGCGGCGCCGGCCGAGATCCCCGAGAAGATGCCGCACTTCTCGGCGAGCAGACGGGTGAACTCGATCGATTCGCGGGGGCGAACGATGCGCTTGCCGTCGAGCAGTTCGGGACCGCCCCACTTCTCCTAGACAGGGGGGATGTCACCCTCGTCGAGGTTGCGCAGCCCTTCGACGCTCTCACCCTACGGCGGTTCAACGGCG
>CAZMJK010000051.1:0-4342 GCA_964566555.1 uncultured Bifidobacterium sp.
AAGATCACGGAGGCCCGCCATGACGACGCCGGACACGACCCGCCGCATCGCACTCGTCAACGATGCCCGTCGCTACGTCGGGCCGGAGCTCGCGCGGATGCTCGCACGTCGAGGTCACGATCTCGTTCTCGGCGATCCCGAACCCACCCTCGTCGCCGAACTCGAGGATCTGGGGGCAACCGTCCACGCCGTCGAGAAGGTGTCGAACATCGCTCGGCCGGGCAACGCGCAGGTGCTCGTCGATGCCGCACTCGAACGCTTCGGACGCTTCGACGCCGCGGTCGCCTTCTCCGGACAGATCATCCCCGGATCGTTCCTCGACTCCACGATCGAGCAGCTCGAACAGATCGTGGAGGGTTGTCTCTACGGCCCCTACCACTTCCTCAAGGCCGCGATTCCCCCACTCGTGGCGCAGAACTCCGGCCAGGTCCTCGTCATCACGAGCGCCGCAGGCGCCCGCCCGACTCCCGGAGCGTCGCTCTATTCATCGGTTCGCGCCGGCGCAACGATGCTCACGCGCAATGTCGCTGGTGAGGTGGCGCGCAAGAACGTCCAGGTCAACGCGGTCGGAACCAATTTCATGGACTTCCCCGAATTCCTCGAAGCCACCGGCGCCAACGACCCCGCAGTACGTTCGAGAAACAGGTGCCGATGCGACGACTCGGACGCATGGACGAGTTCGCTGCGTTCTGCGCGCCGTTCCTCGATGGAACGAGCACGTTCACGACCGGTCAGTACGTCTCCTATGCCGGTGGCTGGGTCTGAACGGAACCCCCGTGACCACACCAGTGGCATGACACCTCTTCAACCGACTCGGCCAACACCTCTTCGCTCTCGACCTCCAACTCACCGCCAACGGTGTAGTGGTGGAAGGCTCGGGTGCGTTTGGTGGACACGACGTCGAAGCGGGTGAGATTCCCGCACGCAGTGCATCGGTATCGGGTGGAGGACACGCACGGAGACTAGCGAGACCGCCCCAGTGTCCTTGCATACGAACACCCGTTCGATGAAACTGTGCCGGTGCGCTCACCGGCCCCGACCAGCTCGCAACTCTCGCTCGACGACCTCGGCACCCCGCTGCCGGGTGTGACGTTCTGCGTGATCGATCTCGAGACCACCGGGGGCTCCGCCGAGACCTGCGCCATCACCGAGATCGGCGCGGTCAAGTTTCGCGGCGGTGAATGCATCGGGACGTTCCAGACCCTGGTCAACCCCGGTTGCGCGATACCGCCGGAGATCACGATCCTCACCGGCATCACCCAGTCGATGGTACTCCCGGCACCGCGCATCGAGGCCGTCCTCCCGTCGCTGCTCGAGTTCATCGGCGACGCCGTGATCGTGGGACACAACGTTCGATTCGACGTGTCGTTCCTCCAGGCCGCGCTCGAACGCGACCAACGGCCACGACTCGCGAACCGAACGGTCGACACCGTTGCCCTGGCCCGTCGCCTCGTCCGCAATGAAGTTCCGAACTGCAAACTCGGCACACTGGCACGACATCTTCGACTCGACCATCAACCCTCCCATCGCGCGCTCGACGACGCTCTCGCGACAGGCGATCTCCTCCATCTCCTCATCGAGCGGGCCGGTGGTCTCGGCGTCACCGGCCTTGACGACCTTCTTTCGCTTCCCACCATGGCCGGACACGCGAGCGCACAGAAACTCCGCCTCACCGACGACCTCCCACGATCGCCGGGCGTCTACTTGTTCCGCAACGCGCGCGGCGATGTGCTCTACGTCGGTAAGGCCACCAACCTTCGCGCCCGCGTGCGCTCGTATTTCTCGGGCGACGACCGCCGCAAGATCGGATCACTTCTGCGAGAAACCGCATCGATCGATCACGTCGTCCATCCCCACCCACTCGCCGCTGCCGTGCACGAGATTCGTCTCATCCACGAGCACATGCCCGGCTACAACCGCCAACTCAAGGATTGGGAACGCTACGTCTACGTGAAACTGACGCTCGACGAGCAGTTTCCGCGACTCTCGATCGTGAGAGGAGCGCGTGACGACGGTGGGCTGTACCTCGGTCCGTTGAAATCTCGCGCTTCCGCCCAACGCGTCATCGACGCGATTCACACCTCGGTTCCGTTACGACGGTGCGCCGGTCGGATCGGCAAGCGCGCCCTCCGCGAGGCGCCATGCACCGCCGCGCAACTCGGAGTCTCGATGTGTCCCTGTGCCGGCGGTGTCGACCCGGAGGACTACGGCGTCATCGTCCAACGTGCGGTTCGGGGATTGACGGTCGAACCCGATCTCCTCCTCGAACCACTCACCGAGCGACTGACGATGCTGGCCAGCGAGGAACGGTTCGAGGAAGCCGCCGATGTCCGTGATCGCGCCAACGCACTGGCAGGCGCCATCAGTCGTCAACGTCGGTTCGATCAACTCCGACGGGCCGGGCGACTCCACATCGACCTCGGACCCTTGGGAGGCGTCGCACTCGATCACGGTCGGCTGCACGCCGCGTGGGGTGTGGGCGAACTCCCACAACTCGTGCCACCACTCGTCGCGAATGACGCGCTCTTCGCAGTCGATAACGATCTCCGACCGCTCGCCCGGGAACATGCCGACGAACTGGCCTGCATCGCAGCATGGCTCGATCGATCAGCATCGGAACTCACGCTCGACCACTGCGATGGAGAGTTGAGTTCGGCCCTCCCGCCGCTGCCACGGTTCACGCCTCGCAAGGGCCTCACCGTCGACGATGGAGACTTCGTCAGTTCGTCGCGTCGGCGGCGGCGATAACCAGACGTTCAAGCACCGCAGCCGCAGCACCGGAATCGATCGACTCCTGAGCGCGGACGACGCCGGTGGCCAGATCATCGACGATCCCGGCGACGAACAGTCCTGCAGCGGCGTTGAGGCTCACGATGTCCCGGTGCGGACCCGACTCACCGGCGAATACGCGTCGGGCGATCGATGCATTCTCCTCGGGACTCCCACCGGAGATCGCATCGGCACTGACTCGTTGGAGACCCACGCTCTCGGGATCGAACGAGGTCGATGTCACCACACCGTCGCGGAGTTCACGCACAGTGCTCGTGGTCGTCGTCGTGAACTCGTCCATTCCGTCATCGCCACTCACGACGATGGCGCGAGGGGCGCCCCGCTGTTGCAGCACACCGACGACGATCGGTGCGATCTCGCGATCACTCACACCGATCACCTGACGCTGCACGCGCGCCGGATGCGATAGCGGTCCGAGGAAGTTGAAGACGGTCGGTATTCCCAATTGCGTGCGAACCGGTCCTGCGTGTCGCATCGCCGGATGGAACGACCGTGCGAAACAGAAGCCGATTCCGGCCTCGGCCACGCAATGCGCCACTCCGGGACCATCGAGTTCAAGCGGAACGCCGAGCAGTTCGAGAAGATCGAACGATCCCGAGGTCGACGATGCCTTCCGATTGCCGTGCTTGACCACGCGCGCACCGGCACCTGCCGCCACGAAACAGGCCATGGTCGAGACATTGAGCGCATGTGCCCGACGACTCGGGGCTCCGCCCGTGCCGACGATGTCGATGGCATCGGGACCCGGGGGCAGTTCGATCGGCGCGGCCGATTCGAGCATGGCGTCGACCATCGCCGACACCTCGACGATGGACTCCCCCTTGCTGCGCAGTCCCACGAGGAACGCGGCGATCTGCGCCTCGGTTGCATCGCCCGAGAGAATGTCTCGCAGCGCGTCGCCGGCTTGGCTCGCGGTCAGGTCCGTTCCGGCGACCAGCGTCGAAAGCAGTGCCGGCCACTCCATGGTCAGGCCGTTCGGCGCCGCTGGCGGATCATGCGACGGCGCTCCCGCTCGGTCGCCCCACCCCAGATCCCATCCTTCTCACGGACCGCAAGCGCATGCTCGAGGCAGGCCTCGCGGACGTCACACTGCCCGCACACCATCTTCGCCGGGATCGCATCGTCGTCGTCTTCGGGGTCGGGAAAGAAGATGTCGGGATCGATGCCCGTGCAGGCGGCCAAGGAATGCCAGGTGTGATTCATAACGACAGAAGGGCTCCTACGGAGCGGACCAATGGGGAACGTTGAGTATTGACGGACCCCGCCCGGCGACACAAACCGAAAACGGACACGGCCGATCGGCCTGTTTCCGCTGGTCAGACGATCAGGCGTCGACGAGTGGTCCGTTCTAGGCTCGCCCCCGATGTCCTCCACCGCGTTCAACCGTTCTGCTGCGCTCCACCACTTGGAATCCACCGATTTCGATGTCGTGGTCATCGGAGGGGGGATCACCGGCGTCGGGTGCGCACTCGACGCTGCATCCCGAGGCCTTCGCACCGCGCTCATCGAACGCGACGACTTTGCGTCGGGAACGTCCTCGAAATCCTCCAAA
>CAZMJK010000051.1:4352-5509 GCA_964566555.1 uncultured Bifidobacterium sp.
GTCCACGGCGGCATTCGCTATCTCCAACAGGGCGATGTCCGTCTCGTGTACGAAGCGCTCGCCGAACGACAGATCCTCCGACGCAATGCCCCACATCTGGTGAAGGTCCTCCCCTTCCTCATTCCCATCTTCTCGACCAAGGGCGTCGTCAACCGCAAACTTGCACGAGCCATGGGCACCGCTATGTGGATGTACGACCTCACCGGCGGACTTCGGATCGGAAAGATGCACAAACGCGTCTCGAAGAAGCAGGCGCTCGAGTGGTTCCCCACGTTGCCCGCCGAGAAGTTGATGCCGTCCTACCTCTATTACGACGCCGAGGCCGACGATGCTCGCCTCGTGGTCACCGTCGCTCGGACCGCAGCACTGCGATTCGGTGCAACGGTGGTCAATCGTGCCGCGGTGACCGGCCTCCACAAGGACGCCAACGGACGGGTGAACGGCGTCGTCGTCACCGCCGACGATCGAACGTTCACCGTCTCGACCAAAGCGGTCGTCAACGCTGCTGGCGTTTGGTCCGACGACGTGCGGGCCATCGATGAGGGCACCCACCCGCGTTCCATCCGTCCCGCAAAGGGCGTTCACATCACGGTGCCGTGGTCGAAGGTGCGCAACACCGTCGCCGCCGTCATTCCCGTTCCCGGTGACAAGCGATCCGTGTTCGTCGTTCCGTGGGAACAGTTCACGTTCGTCGGCACGACCGACACCGACTACACCGGACCGATCGACGATCCGCAGTGCGATGACGATGACATCGAGTATCTGCTTCGCGCACTGAACGGTTCGATCACCGAGACGGTCACGACCGACGACATCCTCGGAACCTGGGCCGGTCTTCGCCCTCTCGTTGCCGACCCAGAAGCTTCGGGCCGCACCGCCGATCTTTCCCGACGCCACAAGGTGCGCCGGTCCGACTCCGGCGTTGTCACCATCACCGGCGGCAAACTCACGACCTATCGCGAAATGGCGGCTGACACCATCGATGAAGTCGTCGCCGAGGTGCTCGGTATGGACCGGTTCACTCGACTCCGTCGCCGCAGTCGAACGAAGCACCTCAAACTGCACGGTGCACACGGCTACGACGAACTCATCGAAGCGGCCGACACCCTGTCCCCTCTCGGTGGCGACGAGGTGCGTCGACTCGCCAATCGGTACGG
>CAZMJK010000051.1:5519-9934 GCA_964566555.1 uncultured Bifidobacterium sp.
GTTCTGGCCATCGCCGAATCCGATCCCACCCTCGCCGAACCGCTCGTTCCCGGCCTGCCCTACCTGCGGGCCGAAGCCATCTTCGCCGTGCGCTACGAGATGGCCAGCACCGTCGACGACATCCTCAGTCGACGCACCCGCGCCCGCCTGCAAACCCGCGACGCGTCGGCCGATGCCGCTCGCGATGTCGCCGCACTCATCGGTCCCGAATTGGGATGGGATGACGCCGAACAAGAGCGACAGGTTGCGGACTATCGAGCCCGAATCGACGAAGAACTCGCGGCGATCACCGTCTGATGCCCGCGCAGCCAACCCCACCGATCGCCCTTGACGCGGCCACCGCGACGGCGCACTTCCCTACTCACGCCGTCGCCATTCCGCCTGCGGTGCTCGACCGACTTCGGGCCACTGGCGCGGTCGTGTCACTCGATCGGGAACAACTCGTCGACTCCAGTCGCGACTGGTGGCCCTATGTCATGACGAGGGCGGCGCTCGCCCAGGTCGGACAGATCGCCGCCGCGGTGGTGCGGCCCACATCGGTCGAACAGGTCTCGCAGGTCCTGCAGCTCTGCAACGAAGCGCGCATCCCCGTCACCGCGGCCGCAGGTCGAAGCGGCGTCGTAGGTGGATCGATCCCCCTCTTCGGTGGCGTGGTCCTCGATCTGTGCGCGCTGTCCGGCATCCGGTCCGTGGATCCGATCTCGAACATCGTCGACGTCGGTGCCGGAACCTTCGGTGACGTCTTCGAAGCCGAACTCCGGTCGGATCACGGACTCACCGTCGGTCATTGGCCGCAATCGATCGCTCTGTCGACCGTGGGCGGTTGGCTCGCATGTCGCGGAGCGGGACAACTCTCGAATCGCTACGGAAAGATCGAGGACATCGTGGTCGGCCTCGACGTGGTGCTGGCCGATGGCACGGTGATCCACACCGGTGGCCATGCCCGCCAAGCCTCCGGCCCCGACCTGACACAACTCTTCGTCGGCTCGGAGGGGACGCTCGGCGTCATCACCGGCGCTCGACTGCGCGCCCGACCGGTGGCCACCGCGACCGCGAGCAGCGCGTGGGGCTTTCCCACCTTCGAAGCCGGCGCCGACGCCTGTCGACGCATCATCCAACGCGGTCTCGCCCCCGCTGCCCTCCGCCTCTACGACGCGGCCGAAGCCGACCGGAACTGGCAGACGGGTGACATCGCCGTGCTCCTCGCCTTCGACGAAGGGGACCCGGCCACCGTCGATGCTACTTCACGACTCACCTCCGAGGAGTGCGCAGCCGCCACTCCGCTTCCTGCGGACCTCGTGGAGAAGTGGTTCGGTCATCGCAACGACGTCAGCGCGCTCGAAGCACTCATCTCTCGCGGGTACATGGTCGACACCTTGGAGCTCACGGTGTCGTGGAGCGACCTTCCCGCGCTCTACCCCGCCGTGCGTGACGCGATCGCCGCCGTTCCCGGTGTGATCGCCTCCACCGCCCATCTCTCGCATTCCTACTCCGACGGCGCGTGCCTCTATTTCACCTTCGCGGGTAAACCCAATGTCGAGGGCGCCGATCCCATCGCCGCGCTGTATGTCGCGTGTTGGAATGCAGGGACGACGACCGGTCTCGCCCACGGTGGATCGCTCAGTCATCATCACGGTGTCGGCCTGAATCGAGGACGATTCATGTCCCGCGCCCTCGGTACCGGTGCCATGACGGTGCTTCAGTCGATGAAGGGTGCGCTCGATCCGAACGGCATCTTGAATCCAGGCAAACTCGGCCTCGCCACCACGTTCGGCAGCGTTCCCATCGAATTCGGAGACGTCCAACCATGACGACCTTCGATCGACGGGTCGTCCTGATCGGCGCGTTCAACGGCCTGTTCTTCGCCCTGCCCGCCGCGATCCTCCAGCGCACGGTGTTTTCCGATTCGGCTCTCGGCAGCGTGATGCTCGGCATCGTGTTCTTCTCCGGCGCTCTCGCCGGGTACGCCGCCGCCCGTCCACTGCCGCCCCGTGCCCTACCCCACGGCGCCGCCGCCGGGGTCGTCACGTTCCTTGGAGCACAGATCGTCTATCTGATCGCCACTCGGGACTTCTCGAATCCGATCGGACTCCTTCTCGGTGTCGTGCTCTTCGCACTGATCTTCGCCTCGCTCGGAACGATCGGAGCGATGGTCGCCGTCTCGCGAGGAGCGCGAACGTCATGAGCATTCTCGTCGTCGATGTCGGGACCTCGGGTGTGCGCTCGGCCATCGTGCGACCCGATGCCACCATCGCCGTGGAGCATCATCAGGAAGTCCTCCCCGAGACACCCGCACCCGGTCTGGTCGAGTTCGACGCTCGAAAGATCGCGCAGGCGGCGCTCGCCACCGCACGAGCGGCCCTCGCCGACGGCGGTCCCGTCACGGCCGTCGGTATTGCGAATCAGCGGGCGTCGACCATCGTGTGGGATCGCGCCACCGGGGAACCGGTCGCTCCCGGTCTCGGATGGCAGGATCTCCGCACGCTCGGGGATTGCCTCGTCCTCCAAGTCGAGGGCCTCCGGTTCGCACCGAATCAATCGGCGACCAAGGTCCGTCACCTCCTCGATGCGGTCGACCCTGATCGCCAACGTGATCTCTGCGTCGGCACCGTCGATTCCTGGATCGTCTGGACACTCACCGAAGGTGCGGTGAACGTCACCGACCCGTCGAACGCGGGTGTGACCGGACTGCTCTCGATCGACTCCCTCGATTGGGACGACGCCCTTCTGACCACGCTGAACATTCCGCGTGCCGCCATGCCCCGCATCGTCGATTCCTCGGGACCGATCGCACCGGCGACGGCCCTCGAAGGAGCGCCGATGATCTGCGGGATCGCCGGGGATCAGCAGGCCTCACTGATCGGTCAGGGGTGTGTGGAACCGGGGCCGGCGAAGATCACCTTCGGCACCGGCGGCATGCTCGATCTCGTCATCGGCCCGAATCGTCCCGCCTCGGTCGCTCGCAGTGCATCGGGCACGTTCCCCATCATCACCTGGCGCCGAGACGGCGAAACGATGTGGGGTCTCGAGGCCATCATGCTGTCGGCGGGAACGAACGTCGAGTGGCTTCGCGATGATCTCGGGATCATCGAATCGGTCAGCGCATCGCACGATGTGGCCCGGCAATGTTCCGATACCGAGGGTGTCGTCTACGTCCCTGCACTCCTCGGCCTCGGAACCCCGGATTGGGACTACGGCGCACGCGGCACGTTGCTCGGCATCACACGTGGCACCACTCGAGCCCACATCGTTCGCGCCGTCCTCGAGGGCGTCGCACAACGCGGCGCCGATCTGGTCGATGCCGCCGAAGCCGAAACCGGGATGACCATTCCCTCGCTGCGAATCGACGGCGGGATGAGCGCCAACCCCACCTTCACTCAGGCCCTTGCCAATGCCACGCAGCGCACGGTCGAGATCTCGCCGGTGTTGGAAGCAACCACGCTGGGTGCCGCATTCCTCGCCGGTCTCTCGGTGGGCACGTGGCGCAGCGGAGATGACATCGCCGCAACGTGGCGACCCTCACACATCGTCGAACCAAATGGTGATGCCCATCGTGATCGTTGGCGCGCGGCGCTCGAACGATCACGGGGGTGGCACGCCGACCTCTCATCCTTCGACTTCTAACCTCACGGTCACCGACATGCAGCGCACCCGGCACCGCGTCTTCCTCACACTCACCGCCACCGCACTCCTGAGCGTTGCCGCACTCGGATGCGGAACGGCCGCCCCCTCGTCATCCTCCGACGAAACCGACGCCCCCGCGATCGCCGCCACGGTGCACATAAAGGACGGGAAGTTCGATCCACGGGAAGTGGAGATCGAGATGGGCGGTTCGGTGATGTGGATCAACGACGACGTTGCCACCCACGATCTCAAGTTCATGCCACCGAACAAGCTCTACTCCGGCGTGATGAAGCCCAAGGGAATGTGGATCCACACGTTCTCCGCCGCCGGCACCTACGACTACTACTGCGATTTCCACAACACCATGAAGGGCTCTGTGGTCGTCCGGCCCGCACCGTGACAGACTGGGACCGCGATGGTGAGCCGGTCGGGTGACCGCGGATCGGCGTGACCGATTCGAGGAAAGTCGGGGCTCCACAGGGCAAGGTGCTGGCGAACAACCAGTCGGAGTGATCCGCAGGAAAGTGCAACAGAAAGCAAACCGCCGATGACCCGGCTCGCCGGGAACAGGTAAGGCTGAAACGGTGCGGTAAGAGCGCACCAGCATCCGGAGCGATTCGGATGGCTAGGTAAACCCCACTTGGAGCAAGGCCGAGCGTCGGGAATGGCTGCCCGTCAGTTGTTTCGAAAGAGGCAACACCCGCTGGTAGGCCGCACAGATGGATGGTCACACAGGCGCCGGGAGGCGCTGGACAGAACCCCGCTTACAGACCGACTCACCATCGCACCCC
>CAZMJK010000052.1:0-9898 GCA_964566555.1 uncultured Bifidobacterium sp.
GTCCGATGGCCACGAACACACCGGTCACGGCGAGGGGACGTTCGTCCCCGGTGATCGTGTCGGTGAGGGTGACGCCCTCGACGGCCTGGTCGCCGTGAATCGCCGTCACCGTGGAGTTCCACGCGAATCGCATCTTCTCGTTGGCGAATGCCCGATCCTGCATGATCTTCGAGGCGCGAAGCTCGTCTCGACGGTGGACGAGGGTCACCGTCTTGGCGAATTTGGTGAGGAAGAGCGCTTCTTCGATGGCGGAGTCGCCACCGCCGACGACGGCGATGTCATGGTCCCGGAAGAAGAATCCGTCGCACGTGGCGCAGGTCGACAGACCATGGCCGAGCAATCGGGACTCCTCCTCCAAACCGAGCATGAGCGAACGGGCACCGGTGGAGACGATGACCGAGTGCGCGAGGTGGGTCGGCTCGGAGGCCTCCGGATCGCCGATCCAAACTTTGAACGGACGGGCCGAGAGGTCGACTCGACTCACCTTTCGGGTGACGATCTCCGTTCCGAACCGAAGGGCCTGGTCTCGGAACTTCATCATCAGTTCCGGACCCATGATCCCGTCGGGCCATCCCGGGAAGTTCTCGACCTCGGTGGTGAGCATGAGTTGCCCACCGGGTTGATCGCTCGTCGACGAGGGTTCACCTTCGATCAGCAGGGGCGACAGATTGGCGCGCGCGGTGTAGATGGCACTGGTGAGTCCAGCCGGACCGGAGCCGATGATGATGACGTTGCGAATCTCTGACACGGGAACTCCGAATGTCGGTGACCGGTGACGGTCACATCAGGGATGGGGGAGGAGAGTGTGGGTGAGACAACGATCTAGCGCGAGGGGTTCTTCCCGCCGGCGACCGACGCAGTGGGCGCCGAACGGCGCCGGAAGATCAGCGCACCGATGACCGTGAAGATCACACCCAAAAGGAGATAGGGCAGCCAGACCCCGGACGGCAGCGCTTCGTCGAGGAGACGAACGACGCCGATGATGGCGAGGACGACAACGGTGATGATGATGGTCCCGGCGAAGACCCCGAAGACCAGTCCCCGAGCGATCTTCATGATCGGGGTCGTGGTCCGATCCCGGACCTTTTCCACGGTGTTGACGATGGCGTCGGCAGCCTGTGCCGGCCAATCGCCACCGGTCAACGATGCGCCTGACGGGATCGATGATCGGGGTGCCGACGACGGTGGATCAGTGCGGCGAGTCGTCGACGCGTCGGAGCCCGGTTCCATGACCAGAATCCTACTCCCGCCTCCCTGTCCAACGCCCCGGTTACGACGTGACGATGACGTCGGTGATGGTGACCTGCCAGGGAGCGGTGTCATCCAACTGCGTGATCCACAACAGGACGGCATTCCCGGCGGCACCGTCGAGGTCGAGCGTGATGGCGCCGTTCACGTTGGTCGCGCTGGCGCGCACGGGCCCCCAGCCGATCAATGTGGTGGGGGATCCGGTTGCGACGTAGGCCTCGACCGACCAGCCCCGGGATGGCGAGTCGATGGTGACAGAGCCCACTCGTTCTTCGACGGCGAGATCGATCACGAGTCCGACTCCGGCCTTCAGGTTTCCGAAGGTCCGCGTGGAGTAGGCGTCGGTGGACCATGAGGTCAGTGAATCGGCATCCACGGCATTCATCGCGGCCGATTCGTTCTCGAAGCCGGTGCGATCAGCGGGATCGAACGAATGAGCGGTCGAGATCGCGAGTTGGCGCGGAACCGTGGTCGTTGTCGACTCGGATTGGTTGGAGAACAACGTCTTCCCTGCGTCGGTGTTGGCGATGAGGAGGGCGATGAGGAGGAGTACCGCGAGGACGACGACCGTCACGACGATTCCCGATCGACCGCGTCGTGAGCGAATGTGCGGTGGTGTTTCCCGCTGAACGGGCGTCGTCGAAGGATCGGCCAGGACATCGAGGCGAGTCGATCGCAGCGCGGCGCGCATGTCATTGGCGGAAGCGAACCGTTCACCCGGCTGGCGCGACATCGCTCGAACGATCGTGTTCTCCAGATCGGCGGGAATGTCGTTCAGGACGAGCGATGGCCGCGTTGGGTCGCGATGCATTCGCGCCAACGCGAGTGCGGCCGGAGTCTCCGCACGGAAGGGCGCTTCCCCGCACACCGCTTCGTAGAGCACTGCTCCGAGCGCGTACAGGTCGGTTCGACCGTCGACCGGGCCTCCTTCGACCTGTTCCGGCGCGAGGTATTTCACGGTGCCCAGCACTTGGGCTGTGCGAGTGATGTCGGGTTCGTCGAGGACCTTGGCGATCCCGAAGTCGGTCACAAGAACCCGTCCATCGTCGGAGAGCAGGATGTTCGCCGGTTTGATGTCTCGATGGATCACTCCCGCTCGGTGCGCCACCGAGAGCGCGCCCGCGACCTCGGCACCGATGTGAACGACCTCGATCGGCTCGAGCGCGCCGCGTTCATCGAGGAAGTCACGCAGTGTGCGTCCACGCACGAGTTCCATCACGATGGCGTCGCAGCCATCGAGATCGACGGTGTCGAAGATGGCCACGATCGACGGGTCGACGAGTCGAGCAGCGGCCACGGCTTCGATGTGGAATCGCTGGCGGATCTGCGGATCACTCGCGAATTGGGGATGGAGCACCTTGACGGCAACGGCGCGGCCGAGAACGAGGTCGTCGGCCTCCCACACTTCGGCCATTCCTCCGACCGCGAGCAGTTCGCGTAACCGATACCGCTGCGCAAGGACGCGACCGACACGCGCGCCTCGCGCGTTCTCCGATGGCGATGAATCGTGTCCGTCCGCGTTCACGCGGTGTTGGTACGCAGCTCGGTCACGGACGGAGATAGCACATACCGATGACGCCCGGGCCACCGTGGGTGCCGATGACTGCGCCGATCTTGCCGACGCGAATCTGTTCGCGCGGATACCGCTCTCCGACCATGTCGAGGAACTGTTCGATATCGGGAGCTTCGCCGTGAAGGATGGACAGCTTCTCGACGGTTCCCTCGGCGAACAATTGATCGCGCATCCATTCCAGTGCGCGTTTGCGAGTTCGCTGTTTCCCCGCTTCCTCGACTGCGCCGTCACCGATGTGGATGAGCGGCTTGACCGACAGCATCGACCCGAGAAGCGCTTTGGCGCTGCCGATGCGGCCCCCCTTCTTGAGGTTCTCGAGAGTGTCGAGTGCGCCGTAGATCTCGGTCCGCGGGATCATCGATTCGACGAGAGCCACGACAGCATCGGCGTCGGCACCGTTGCGGGCGGCCGCCGCTG
Organism: uncultured Bifidobacterium sp.; assembly: GCA_964566555.1. Lineage (GTDB taxonomy): Bacteria > Actinomycetota > Acidimicrobiia > Acidimicrobiales > Acidimicrobilacustridaceae > Acidimicrobilacustris. The sequence continues at coordinate 3,239 of CAZMJK010000052.1, forward strand.
CTTCGAGCACCATCGTGCCGAGTCCGCCCGTGAGCGAGCGACTGTCGATCACGCGCACGTCGATATCGCCAGCGACTGCGGTTGCAGCGTTCCGAGCCGACTGCACGGTGGCCGAGAGTTCGCCCGAGAGGTTGATGCACACCACGGCGGTGGCACCGACGGCGGCGGCACCGCGGAACGCCTGCTCGAATCGGCCCGGGGACGGCGCGGCAGTCTCGGGAAGGATGCCCGTGCTGGCCATCTTCGAATAGAAGTCCTCGACGCTCAGCTCCTCGCGATCGACGAACTCCTCATCGCCGAAGCGAATGCTCAAGGGCACAACGCCGATGCTGTTGGTGGTCGTTTCGGATTCGCTCAAGTCACACGAACTATCGGTGACGATGTGGACGCCGGTCATGGTGCTCCCGTCGGTCGTTGACGGAAAGACGCTAGTCAGCCACTCGGGGTGGGTGAGGGTTCGTCGGTGGCGATGAGAGCACGGGCTCGTCGAGTGTGGCGGAAGTGACGGCCCCACCAGATCAGCAGGAACACCCCGGCCCCGATCGAAAGGAACAGCCCGAACCCGGAAATGGCGGTGGACCTGACATCGATCCGACTGCTGGCGACCGGGAGTCCTCCCCCTGCCGAGGTCACGGTGACATCGAGTGGAAACGCGCCGGACGCTTTCGTCGTCACCTCGATATCGGTGCGCGTGGTCGTCGACGGCGCCAGCACCATTTCGTAGGTGGTTCCCTGCGGGAATTCGAGTTTCGGACTGCGAACGGTGATCTGGACCTTCGCCTCGACCGGGAGCGCATTGGTGATCACCAAGGGGATCTTCCCGCTGCTGGAGGTGAGGGTGACCCGCTGGTCCGCCGGCAGGGTGATGGCGGCGGTCAGGGCCGATTCCTGCGCCGAGGCCGCTGCGAGGATGGCGGCGCGATCGGTTTCGCTGAGAGACACCTCGGCCGATGCCAGCACGGTGCGGTCGATCGGAGCGATGAGTTCGCCACCCTCGGGAAGCATCGAGCGCAGGCCGAGCAGGTTCCATTGGGATTGCTCGAGCAGGCGGGGGTAGTCGCCGAGGTCGGTGGGTTGGTCGCTCGTCCACGATCGGACGACGGGTCGCTGGCCGGTGGTGGCGACAGCGGCGCGAGTGAACAGACCGTCGAGGGAGACGGGCTGTACGGCGATGCCCCCGGCGGCACCGCTCCCAGCGCCGGTGGGGTCGGCGAGGGCATCGAGGAATTCGGCGAGGGCAGCCACATCGGTGGCGGCGGGGATGGTGACGGCCACCCCTCGATTGGGGCCGGGCTGTTCCTCGTGGAGCATCATCACCTCGGCGAGAGCGTGATGGGCGCCGAGGATCGGATCACCGGTGAGGATGAATCGAGCCGAGGCGGTGTCGTCGTTGGCCATCGCCGCGAACGAGGTGCCGTTCTCGCTTTCGATCACGAAACGATTCGTGAGGACGCCGGATCCTTCGGCGGCGATGGACGAACGGATCTGTGAGGACTGCAACACCACTGATTGCGCGCCGATTCGGGCGAAGTGATCGAGGGCACTCGGGGTGACGGTTTGGTCGAGCAGCAACGTGCGACGATCGGGCGCCGATTCGAAGATCGGAGCGACCACGTCATCGCCCTGCACGAATTCCTGATCGATGGTCGAACCTCGACCGGCCGCATCGAGCGAGCCGGCATCGATGGCGACGTACGAACGACTCAACGTCTGTCGTTCGGTGGCGATCGTACGGACCGCGGTCTCACCGGAATCGGCGACCGCCTGTACGACGAACGGTGTCGCGGCGAGCGTGAGTGGTGTCGAACCGGACCGAGCGAGGACCGTGAACTGCTCGCGGGCACGACGGAGATGCTCGTCGGAGAGTCGCGGCGTTCCCTCCGGACCGACCTCGAGGGGCGCATCGACCACCACCGTCGTCGAGAGAGCGAGGGGGTTGGTCGGGGTCGCCGGGTCGGGGAGACGAAGAAGGTGGGTGGTGATGCTCTCCACGCGGTTGCCACGGGCATCGACGGCCTCGATGACCACCGGATACACACCGCTCTCGGTGAGCACCGCTCCGGACTCGGGAGCAGGCCATCTCTCGGAGAGGGGCAGTGTCAATCGGGTGGCGCCACCGGTGCCGAGAGGGGTCTTCGGAGTGGAGATCAGGGCAGTACCGAGTTGTTCACCGGCAATGGTTCGGTCGAGTCGATTGCGACTCGTGATCTTCCCGTGCAGAACCAGGTTGAGGGTGGTCGACGCAGGGAGGTTTCCGGTCGAGACCTCTACCGAGAACGTGCCGTTGGGGCCGACGAAGGCGGTTTGATCGAGCAGTCGAAGTTGTTGGGCACGTGACGACGATTGAGCCGAGGCAGTGATCGGCACGAGCATCGACACCACGACGGCGACCAGCGCGCATCGGAGGGCGAGGATGGTTCGTCGCCTCATCGCGTCGAACCAGTGTCGAGGGCGTCAAGATCAGCGACGAGGACGGCGAGCCCGGTCGGCTCGTCGGTGAAGCCCAGGTGACGGTAGAGCGACAACGCGCGCTGATTGATCTCCTGGGTGTTCACCAGCACCGAGTCGCAGCCCCGGCGTCGGAACCAACGCAACGCATCGCCGACGAGGGTGGTGCCGATTCCCCGACCGTGGAACTCCGGGTGAACGGCGAGGCGTTGGAGATACCCGAGACGGCGGGCGAAGCCGGCGATGTGATAGCCGACGACGCGGTCGTGGTACCACGCCACTCGGAACCGCGATCGGGGTGTGGCGGAGCGAGCGTCGAGCAATCCGTGCACATCGAATCGCCAGAATCCGTCGAACGCCAGACCGTCGAGTTCGAGGACGGCGGGTAGATCGCGGGGTCGACCTCGGCGCAGGACCGTCCCGCCGAGGTGATCGGACGGGAGGTGGAAGAGGTCGTGGCGCAGGAGGTGGAGGCGTTCCTGCACGGTGAAGCCATGGTCGAGGAACACCGATTGTTCGGGAACGGTGAGAGCGGGCGTGAGCACGGAGAGGTACCCCTGCGCGCGGACGTCATCGAGTGCGTCGGCCAACCCCCTCGATGACGGCGGCGTCCCCGGGGTCGGACTGAGAAGGGCGACGGTGGGGTCGCCCCTCCACGGGCCGATCCGCAGTCGGTCGGCGTGTCCGGTGATGGTGTCAATACGTCGCATGGCCTCGCCGCGAGCCTACGACCGATGGCCCTCCCTGCTCTTTGCGAGGCCCTCGTCGGCACCGAACTCGACCGTCGGAGCCCATGCGCTGGCCCCGGTAGCCTCCGGCCGGTGATTCCCGACCGTCTCGTGCCCGTTCTCGAACGCATCAGCCCCTTGGCTGACCGCTTCGCCGCCGAGGGCTTCTCCCTCTACTTGGTCGGTGGCGTGGTCCGGGATCTGCTCCTGGGCCGAGATATGTCCGATGGCCGAGATATCGATCTCACGACCGACGCTCGTCCGGCCGATACCAAGCGACTGGTGAGCGGGTGGGCGGATTCGGTCTGGACGCAGGGTGAGCGGTTCGGGACGATCGGATGTCAGTCCGACGGGTGGACCTTCGAAATCACGACCCATCGGGCCGAGGCCTACGACCCCGAATCGCGAAAGCCGGAGGTGGTGTTCTCCGACGCCATCGAAACCGATCTCTCTCGTCGTGATTTCACGGTGAACGCGATGGCGCTGTCGCTGCCCGATCCCGTTCTGATCGATCCCTTCGGCGGAGCAGAGGATCTTGCTGCCGGTCGGCTTCGTACGCCGTTGTCTCCGGAGGAATCCTTCTCCGACGATCCCCTTCGCATGTTGCGCGCCGCGCGCTTCCTTTCCGGCTACGGGCTCGCTCCCGACGACGCATTGCGTGCGGCGGCGACCTCCATGGCCGAGCGCCTCTCGATCGTGTCGGCCGAACGCATCCGTGATGAGTTCGACAAGTTGATGGTGGTCGACGATCCCACTCCGGGACTGTGGTTCCTGGCCGATACCGGGTTGATGGACCAGTTCCTCCCCGAGTTCTCGCGCATGCGACTCGAACAGGATCCAATCCATCGTCATAAGGACGTCTTGACCCACACGATCGCCGTGATCGCGAAGCCGAGCACGAATCGACTCGTTCGCCTTTCCGCCCTCTATCACGATGTGGGAAAGCCTCGGACTCGCTCGATCGGTGAAGGCGGGGTGTCGTTCCATCATCACGAAGTCGTCGGTGCGCGGATGACTCGTGATCGAATGAAGGCCCTGAAGTATTCGAGTGACGACATCGAAGCGGTGAGTCGACTCGTCTTCCTTCACTTGCGATTCCACACGTACAAGATGGGATGGACCGATTCCGCCGTGCGTCGATTCGTACGAGATGCGGGTGATCTCCTCCCCGAACTCATCGAACTCACTCGCTGTGATTGCACGACACGGAACGAGCGAAAAGCGCAGGAACTCGCCCGCCGTATGGACGAACTCGAGGCGCGTATCGCCGAGTTGCAGGCCCGAGAGGAACTGGCGTCGATCCGGCCCGATCTCAACGGGAATGCCGTGATGGTCCACCTCGGACTTGCTCCGGGTCGCGAGGTCGGGGAGGCGCTGGAGTTCCTTCTGGAACTCCGTCTCGAAGAGGGCCCGCTGGGCGAGGACGAGGCGAAGCGACGACTCGATGCTTGGTGGGCCGAGCGGACGGCTCACTGAGCCGGATCGGCGTTCAGCCGGTGAAGGTGGGGACGAGTTCGGGATCGATCGCCGGCGTGGTCGTCGAGGTGGTCGGTGTCGGTGGAGGGGGGCAGGAGCGGAACGCGAGCGACGTGGGGGTGTCCCCGACGGCCACGGTGGACGTGACGGCATTGGTCGACGTGCTGATCACGCTCACGCTGTCGTCGCCGGTGTTGGTGACGTAGACCGATCCACCGCCGGGGTGAAGGTCGACGGTGATGGGTGCGGATCCCGTCGGAATCGTCGTCACGATGGTCCTCGAGGCGACATCGACGACGGCGAGGAGATTGGCCGCTCGTTGGGTGACGTAGGCCGTGGTCCCGGACTTGGAGAACGCCAGACCTCGGGGGGCGTTGGCCATTGCGAAGGTGCTCGTGACCGTGTTGGTGGCTGTCGAGATCACCGAGATCGTGTTCGAGCTCGTGTTCGTCACCCACACGGCCGCTCCGTCCGGCGACATGGCCATCCCTTGGGGAGCTGAACCGACGGCCGCAGCTCCGACGACGATGTTCGTCGATGTGGGGAAGTAGGCCACATCGCCACTGTTGAGATTGAGGATGTAGCCCCAAGTTCCATCAGGGGTGAACACGATGTCGGTCGGAGAGTCGCCAGCGGAGATGGTGGTGGTGACGGTGTTGGTGGCGATGTCGATGATCGCCACGTTGTCGGTGTTGATGAGGGCGACGTACGCAAGGGTGCCGGCCGGGTTGATGGTTATCCCCACTGGCCCATCACCGGCAGCAATGGTCGTCGTGACGGTGTTGGTGGCGGTGTCGATGACCGACACGGTGTCATCGAAGTAGTTGCTGATGAACCCCTTCGTGCCGTCGGAGGTGATGGCGATCCGGTAGGGATCAGTGGTGGTGGCGACAGTCGTCGTCGCCATGCTTGCCGTATCGATGACCGAGAGGCTCGGAGCCTGGAAGTTGGTGACATAGGCGGCAACGGTGCAGGCGACCTGTGCTGATACGGCGTCGTCGTTGCCGGTGAGCACCGGCAACGATGCAGCGAGCAGGACTGCGCAGAACGTGAGCGTTCGTCGGAGCACGGCGAAACGTTACTGCGCAGTGCGGCGGCGGAAATGTGACCAGGCGACGCCCGACGTCGGCTCTGATCACCGTGGGCATGCAGCGAACCCTACGGCAGTATGACGGGCTCGGTTGTCGAGCAGCCTCGCTACACGCCGTCCTTCTTCCCTCGCATGATGATGGTGGTGGGCAGTGCCGTTCGACCTGAACGAGCGTCGGGTTCGAGAAGGGCGTCGACCCGGAAATTGGCGCGAGCGAAGGAACTGAACATCTCGGCGATCGAGCGCGGGTAGACGTCGACTCCGTCGATCTCCCGAGGCGTGTTCTCCCCGTAACGACGAGCGACGCTCGGTCGCGTTGTGCCGTCGAGGTCGCACATGAGCCATGCGGGATGGGGGAGCGAAACCGAGAAGGAGCCACCAGTGCGCAGAACACGGTTGACCTGGCGCAGAACGCGATCGAAATCCTCGACTCGGGCGAGGGCGTAAACCGACAGCGCCAGATCGATCTGATCGGCGCGGATGAAGGCCAGATCGGCGAGGTCGCCGTGATGGAGTTCGACCTTCACCTCGTTCACTTCGGCGAGTTGCCGAGCGGCGTCGAGTCGACTGATGTCGTGGTCGACGGCAATCACGTGGGCGCCGGCCAGCGCCAGACCGACTGCGTTGTGGCCCAGACCGACTCCGAGTTGCAGGATCTTCTTTCCCTTCGGTGCGGTGACGAGTCGGAGCGCGTCATCGCCGGGCAGGTCGGGCCCCCAGGTGACGGTGTCGAGTGGGAGTTCGGAGCGACCTGGAAACGAAGTGGGGGCACTCGGGGTCGGTCGGGGAGATCCGTAGTCAGTCACCGTTGCAGTCTTCCGCGAGGAACGGCATCTTCGGTGGACCGCGACAATGCCGCCGTGCATCGCATCGGCACCGACCCGTCGCTAGCCTCGGCTCGCATGGGTTCCGCCTCAC
>CAZMJK010000053.1:0-9732 GCA_964566555.1 uncultured Bifidobacterium sp.
GGCCAGCCTCGACCACGCCATGTGGTTCCATCGCCCGTTCCGCGCCGACGAATGGCTGCTCTACGCCCAGGAGACACCGAGCGCGGCGAGTGGGCGCGCGTTCGCAACCGGGTCGGTGTTCACCAGTGAGGGGAAGTTGGCGGTATCGGTCGTCCAAGAAGGACTCATCCGCCCCCCACGCTGACGGGTGACCCTACTGCCGCGAGCCGATCGCGCTCACTAGCCTCAGATCGCCATGACCAGCCGCGCCCCATCCTCGACGAACCGCACTCCCGCGACCCGGGCACTCGTCGGCGCGCTTGCCGTCCTCCTCACGTGCGCGGTGGTCGCATGTTCAACGGGTGAAACGAACTCTTCTCCTGCGAATGCTGCGACCGTCACCTCGACGACTGCCGTCGATACCGGCAGTGGGCCGACCTCCATCACCAAGTCCATGCGCGCCATCGAGATCGCCGGAGGATTCAACGACGCCACCAACATCGTGGCCCGACCCATGCGCAATCAGTTGTGGGTGGCCCAACGTTCCGGCGTGGTCCGGGCGATCGAGATCGAAACCTCGTGGAATCTGGAGCTGGGCCAGAGCCAACGCAATGGATTCAAGACCTTTCCGAATCCCATCATCGATATCTCCTCCGATGTCTCGACCCAGGGCGAACGGGGTCTTCTCGGCATCGCCTTCAGTACCGACGCTCGCACGCTGTTCCTGAGCTACATCAACAAGAAGGGTGAGCTCATCGTCGCATCGTGGAAGGTGAACGACCCGGTTCCGCCACCCGTCACGATTCCGGCACCCCCTCCACCCGCACCGACCGTTCCGGGTGCACCGTCGACCAGCAGCACGACGACGACTCGACCGGCGACATCGACGACCCAGGTTCTTCCGGTCATTCCCGCGCCCGTCGTCGACACCGGGTCGCGACGTGTGCTTCTCTCGATCGCCCACGAAGGCCCCACGAACTACTCCGGCGAACTCATGCTCGGGCGCGACGGATTCCTCTATATAGGTGTCGGCGATTCCCCCAATGGTCAAGCGGCGAAGACCGCTCAGAACCCCGAATCGCTGTTGGGCAAGATCCTTCGCATCGATCCCGGTGGTGCGAATCTCGTCGAGCCCTATGTGATCCCCCCCGACAATCCGTACGCCAACGGTGGCGGTGCTCCGCAGATCTGGTCGCTCGGTGCCCAGAATCCGCTGCGCTTCAGTTTCGATCGCGCGAACGGCAACATGTGGGTCGCCGATGCGGGACGCGTGAAGTTCGGCGAGATCGACTACCTCCCGGCGGCACAGGGTGCCGGGGAGGGCGCCAATCTCGGATGGCCCCACAAGGACGGCAAGGAGGACGGGCCCTCGCCCGAGAGTCCTCCAACCAGCCTTGTCACGCCACTCGTCGTGGCCCCCGCCAATGGCAGCAACTGTCCGCTCATCGGAGGCTTCGTCTATCGAGGTTCGATCACCGAGCTGCAGGGCGTCTACATCTACGGCGATCACTGCAGTGGCACCGTGAAGGGGTTACTCCAGCGCAAGGGTGTCGTTCTCGATGACAAAGCCATCGGACCGCAATTGGGGAACAATTCGATCATTGCCTTCACCGAGGACAGCCAAGGCGAGTTGTACGTGGTGACCTCGGGCGGATCGGTTCAACGTTTGGCGGCAGCGTGACCGAAACAGTCGACGCCGCCATCACCGACCCGAAGCCGAAGCGAAATCTGTTCGCAGGCCGAACCCTCTCTGACGGGAAGAAACTCTTCTGGTGGCGCGAACTGCTCATCGTCATCGTGGTCGATGTCGTCTACGAGACGGTACGGAATCTTTCCGCCGGCAAACCCGACAAGGCCTATCAGAACGCCCTCAAGATCATCGATTGGCAGAAGGCCCTACGGATCTGGCACGAGCAGGCCATGCAGAACTTCGCGCTCGACTTCACCCCGCTGATCGTCTTCGCCAACTACTTCTACGGCTCCGTGTACATCGCCGCGACACTCTTCACGCTCGTCTTCCTCTACCGGAAGTTCCCCGACGATTACCCACTCTTCCGGAACACCTTGATGATCGGCACACTGTGCGGTCTGATCGGCTTCGCACTGTTTCCGTTGATGCCGCCGCGTCTCCTCGATGACACCGTGCTCCTCCAGGGACTGAACACCGGTCGATGGTTCGGATTCGTCGACACCCTCGTCGAATACCCCACGTTCTGGTCCTTCAACGACGAGACGATGAAGACCATCTCGAACCAGTTCGCCGCCATGCCCTCCCTCCATTGCGGATGGGCGTTCTGGGGCCTCATCGCCCTTCTCCCCCGCATGAAGGCGTGGTGGTCGAAGACGCTGGTGATCCTGTATCCGGTCATGACGGTCTACGTGGTGGTCATCACGGCCAATCACTACGTCCTCGACGCGGTTGCCGGTTTCGCCTTGTTCGCCGCCGCCTACGCCGTCGCTCGGAAGATCACCAAAGCCGGCCGAGGCACACCTATCGCGACGGCGACGACGCCCGCAGGCTGATCGCCAGCCGATAGGCGTCGAGGTTGCGCTCGACCACATCCGCCCAGTCAACGGGAGACTTGGTCGTGCGATTGTGATGGGTCATTCGCTCACGCAGGACTGGATCGAGCACGATCCTCGTGAGTTGCTCGACCATGTCCTCGTCCGAATCGGCGAGCAAACCTTCCTGCTCGTGTCGGACGAACTCGCGGATACCGGTTCGCGACTTGGCCACCACGGGCAATCCTGCGCATCGGGCCTCGAGTGCGGCGATCCCGAAGGATTCCAGATTGGCAGGGGCCACGAATACGTCGGACCGGGCGAAGATCTCGCGAATCTCCTCGCGCGTCCGTCGCCCCACAAGCCTGACGATCTCCGTGAGACCATGGGTCCGAACGAACTTCTCCAACTGGGAGAGTTCAGGTCCATCACCGATGATGATCAGTTCCACGCCACGATCACCGGGGAGACGCTGGACCACCTCGTCGAGCATTCGCAGGAGATGCATCGGACGCTTACGCGGAGCGAGGCGCATGACGGAAACGAATGTGACGACGTTCGGATCGTGTGGCACCGCGTCGATCGCCCATGCATCGTTCTCGATGCCGTTCGGCAGGACGACGACGCTGCTCCCCTTCTTCGCCATCCGTCGAATCGGGGCGACCGCGACCTCACTCACCCCCGAGAGGACGACCGGCCACTTCCCCCAACCGGTGAGCGCATTGAGGCCCATGAACAACGGTGTGGCATAACTCCAGATGCAGTGCACCGTCACCACCGTCGGGAGTCCCGCCTTCTGCGCGGCCCGGGCACCGATGTAGGAGAGCGGGCTCATGACACCACCGTGGAATTGGGCGACATCGACCTCTTCCTCGTCCAAGAGACGCGCGACTTCCCGAAACGCCTTTCGCGTGAACGGGATGTCGAACGGCAGCAACGGCACATCGATCCGATGGACTCGAACCCCGTCGATCACCGTTGGTCCCGGTGTCGTCGTGAGAACGACGACCTCGTGACCGGCACGCTGGAGATGACGGGCGAGGTCGTGCACCTGCATCTCGATCCCGCCGAGGCGCGGCACATAGCAATCGGAGATCAGCGCGATCTTGAGTCGCCCGGGGAGCTCGTGGTCGGTCGCAGAGATGTCGGTCACACGACTCCTCGGGACGGTGGACGAACACCGTTCACGGTAGTCCTCGCCGTCGCCCTGTAAGAATGACCGGATGCCTTCCGGGACCGTGGTCGCCTTCCATGCCCATCCCGACGACGAAGCCCTCCTCGATGCCGGCACCATTGCGCGAATCACCCAGGCCGGTCACCGCGTCGTGCTCGTCTTCGCCACACGCGGTGGTGCTGGCGACGTCGGCGACGGCGTGCTCGCCGAGGACGAGGGGTTGGCCGAGCGACGCAGTCTCGAAGCACACGCATCGGCCGAGGCGCTCGGAGTCGCCCAGGTCCTCTTCCTCGATTACCTCGATTCCGGCCACCGACCGGATCCGGATGGCATCTGGCCCCCCGGAACCTTCTGTGCCGCCTCGATCGACCATGCGGCCGAGGACCTCGCCGCCATCCTCGCGGCCGAGGACGCCGTTCTCCTGATCGCCGACGATCGCAATGGTGGCTACGGCCATCCCGATCACGTCCAGGTCCACCGCGTGGCGTGGGCCGCCGCGGATCGCACCTCGACTCCGCTTCTGCTCGCGACGATCGACCGCGAATTCCTGTCCACGGGCATCGAACTCGCGAAGGGGATGGGGTTCGAGGTCCCGGAAGGTTTCGTCCCCGACGACCTCTCGTCGTGGTACTCACCGGGTTCCGAGATCACCCATACCGTCGACGTGAGTTCGGCACTCTCGTCTCGACGCGCCTCCATGGCCGCCCACGCGACACAGACCACCGGCGCCCCCGACACCGTCCGCACACTGTCGATCTTCCTCGGCCTCCCCGATGAGATCTTCGCCATCGCGTTCAGTACCGAATGGTTCGTTCTCGCCGACGGTTCCTCGTCGCGTTTCTCCACGCTGCCGGATTCGCTCGGCCAACTCTTCCAGGTCACTCCACAATGACGGAGTCTTCGGACGAGGAAGTCCCTGAGGTCCTCCAGGGACTGACGATCGAGGAATCCACCGACGCCTTCGCCGTCGTGAGTCACGAACTCCATCGGAAATCCGCCACGCGCCGAGTTCTCGAAATCGGATTCTCCCTCACGTTGGTCGTGGTGATCTTCGCGTTCGTCATTCCCAAGGTGACCGGCTCGGACTACGCCGAGATCTGGGACCAGATGGGGAAGCTCTCACCGGTTGAGATCGCCGCTCTCATCGTCTTCTGGTTCCTCGGCATGCTCGCCTACACCGGAGTACTGACCAACACCCTTCCCGGACTGAAACACGTGCAGGCCCTCACCGTGAACTTCGCCGGGAGCGCGGTGTCCAATTCACTGCCTTTCGGTGGCGCCGTCGGCGTCGGTGCCACGTATGCCATCGACATGTCCTGGGGATTCGCCGCACCCGGGATCACCCTCTCCATCCTCGTCTCGGGGATCTGGAATGTCTTCGCCAAATTGGGGATGCCCGTCATCGCCCTTCTGCTCCTCCTCATCTCCGGCGACGCCACCGGGGAATTGATCGTGCCCACACTGCTCGGGCTGGCGGCACTCATCGTCGCCGCCACTGTTCTCGGAATGATCATGCAAAGCGAGAACCTCGCCACTCGCGTCGGTGCGCTCGGACAATCGATCGTCTCGTGGTTCTGTCACCTGACGCATCGAAGGACGACACCCGATGTGATCACCGGTGTCATGAACTTTCGTCACCAGAGCATCGGACTTGTCCGCCAGCGCTGGCCCGCCATCTCGTTCTGGATCTTTCTCTTCAATCTCCTCCAATTCCTGCTTCTCTTCGCGTGTATCCGAGCCATCGGGATCGACGGAATCACCTGGGCGGAGGCATTCGCGGCGTTCGCCTTCGTTCGCCTCCTCGAAACGATCCCGATCACACCCAGCGGCGTCGGTTTCGTGGAGGCGGGAGCGGCCTCGGCCCTGATCACCTTCGGAGGCGCGGACAGCGCGTCGACCGCCGCCGTCTTCCTCTTCCGGGGCTTCGTCTATCTCCTTGAGATCCCGATCGGTGCGGTCGCCTGGCTGGTGTGGCTCTCGATGCGACGGTGGCGTCGACCGATCGGTTCGATGGCCGTTGCCGATCAATGACGACGACCGCCGTCATCCTCCGATCGCACGCGTGATCGCCTCGAGCGATTCCGCGCGTCGAGCACCGGTGCCGAGGTGCCAGTCGGGAACGATCACCTCGTCCACTCCGACCTCCCGCCACTGATCGACCAATGCCGCGAACTCTTCCGCACCACCAGCGAAGGCCGCCCGCCCACCGGCCGCATCGAGAAACGCCCGGGCTTCGGTCTCCGAATCGGTGAGGCAGACCAGCGCCTGCGTCGATCGTCGGATCTCGGCAGGATCACGATCGATCGATGCACAAGCGCGAGCCAGAACCGATGCGCGTTCGGCGAATCGTGACGGCATGGCCCACATGTTCCATGCATCGCCGTGCCGAGCCACGAGCGACAACATGCGGTCCCCCTTCCCGCCGATGAGCAACGGGATCCTCGACTGCACGGGCTTCGGCTCGCACCGAGCGTCGACCAGACGGAAGAACTCGCCGTCGAAGGACGTGACCGGGGCTCCGAGCAGAGACCGGACAACAGTGCAGTACTCCTCCAATCGCCGTATGCGTTGCGAGGGAGATCCGAGATCGAGGCCGTACTGCGCGTGTTCGTTCTCCTGCCATCCCGCCCCCACCCCGAGGACGAGTCGGCCGGCGGAGATGTGATCCACGGTCGCCGCCCAGTTGGCGACCACTGCCGGATGTCGATACGTGGCCGACAACACCAACGGGGTCAGCTGCAGAGTGGTCGTCGCCACGGCCAACGCCGAGAGCACACTGGTGACTTCGAAGCGTGGATCGGACTGGGCCCCGAATCCCCTTCCGTCCGCCATGAAGTGATCCTCGATCATGACCCCGCGCCAACCCAATCGTTCGACGGTTCGCACCGCATCGAGGACGTCGGGCCACGCCTGATCCACCGCGGGCCACAGCGAGAGTTCCATGCCCACAGTCTCGTGCATTCCGTGGATGTGCGAGAGTGAACGCATGCCCCATCTCTTCGACGAACGTTCCATCCTGCTGACCGACCGAGTCGCCATCGTCACCGGTGCCGCCGAGGGCATCGGACGCGACACCGCCCTGCTCTTCGCCCGTTGTGGAGCGACACTCGCTATTTGCGATCGACAGGAGGAGCTCCTCGCCGGCGTCGCCGAACAGATCAGCGCACTTGGCCGGCCGGTGATCTCCGCCGTACTCGACGTTCGAGATGCCGTGGCGGTGGATGCGTTCATCGAACAGATCGCGCAGACCCACGACCATGTCGACGTTCTGGTGAACAACGCCGGTGGTACGTTCGTCTCGCCCTTCCTCGAGGTGAGCCGGAAGGGCGAGGCGTCCCTCATCGCCGAGAACTTCACGCAAGTCACGCACTTCATTCGCTGCGTCGCTCCCCTCATGACCAACGGTGGTTCCATCATCAACATCACCTCCGTCGAAGCGCATCAGGCGGGACCGGGATTCGGCATCTACGCCGCGATGAAGACCGCGGTCGAGAGTCTCTCGAAATCCCTCGCGCTCGAATTCGGAACTCGCCGGATCCGCGTGAACTCGATCTCGCCGGACGCGCAGCCGTCTGAGGGCGACAAGGGCCTTCAGGAAACCCTCGTCGGAAGCGATCCCGAATTCCTGCCAGCGTTCCTCCCGCCCCTCGGGTACCTCGGGACCACCGAGGACACCGCCGCCGCCGCGCTCTTCCTCGCCTCCGACCTCTCGCGGTTCATCACCGGCACCTCGATCCATGTCGATGGCGGGACATGGGCCGGGGGTGGCTGGCACCGCCCCGATTCCACTCGGCCGAGCCATTGGAGCAGCGACGATGTCTGATCGATCCCTCCTCACCGATCCTTGGGGACTCGAAGGCCTGTCCGTCGTCGTGATGGGAGCCGGCGGCGGCGGCATCGGGACCTCCATCAGTCGCGTTCTCGGTCGTGCCGGTGCCACCATCGTCGCTGTCGACATCGATGCCGAAAAGCTCAAGGTGTGTACCGACGCTCTCGCCGCCGACGGCACGAACCACGTCGGACTCCTCGCCGACGGTCGCGACAAGGACGCGGTCGCAACCGTCGTCGACCGCGCCAGCGAACTCGCACCTCTGCGTGGTTCGGTGCAGGTGGCTGGCGGGATGTGGCCACCTCAATGGGCGCCCTTCGCCAGCGACGATCCCGCATTCGACGACGTCATGGCCCTCAACTTCGGCTCCACCGTCAACACCGTGCGGGCGGTCGGGCGACGACTCGTCGAGCAGGGCAATGGTGGAACCATCGTCAATATCGCCACGACTTCAGCACTCAACGGCATGCCCTACGGATCGGCCTACGCCGCTGCGAAGGCCGCCGTGCTCTCGCTCACGCGGTCGTTGGCCATCGAATGGGGCAGTCGGAACATCCGCGTCAATGCCGTCGCTCCAGGCTCGATCGCTACGCCCAAGAGTGCCTCGACCCGTAAGCCCGGCGACACCGATGGCGATGATCTCGATGTGATCCCGATGCGTCGTCGCGGAACGAGTGACGACATCGCAAAAGGGGTGCTGTTCATGATGTCGGAGATGTCGGCCTACGTGACCGGTCAGGTGCTCTGCGTCGACGGCGGCACTTCGGTGCGTCCCACCTACAACGACCGCGAAGAACTCCCCGTCTTCGTGCACAACGAGGAACTTCGGGCGCGACTCAGAGACTGGTGAATCGACCGCCGCTCACGACGAGCGTCTGCCCCGTGACGTAGCGGGCCTCGTCACTGCACAGGAAGACCGACGGTGGCCCGATATCGGTTTCGGGATCGCCAAGTCGACCGAGGGGAACAAGCCCTTCGATGCGCTTGACCCGCTCGGGTTCGAGGATCTTCATGTTCTCGAGTGCCGGCGAGATCGCGAGCGGAGCGATGCTGTTCACCCGGATGTGATCGGGCCCCCACTCACGGGCCAGAGCGCGAACGAATCCTCGCTGCGCCGCCTTGACCGCGCTGTAGAACGGCGCCCGCTCGGAGCCCTCGATCCCGGCCGGCGAGCTCATCAGGAGGTACGCCCCCTGCGTCACACGAAGGTGGTCGTAGGACTGGACCGCAAGTCGCCATGTGGCACGAACGGTCACCGACGCGTGATCCTCCCATTCGTCCAGATCGGTGTGTTCGAAATCGGTCGCTTCACTCGACCGATTGCTCACCGCGTTGTGCACCACAGCATCGAGACGACCGAAATCGGAGACGAGTTGCTCGATCGCCGCTGCACTCTGTGCCGCGTCGGTGACATCGCAGCGAAGCACGATGGGGGTCCCCCCGACGGCCTCCACGGTCGCAACGGTCTCCTCCGCCGCCTCGGGTCGACGTACGCCGATACCGACGATCGCACCCGCACGTCCGAACGACGCCGCAACACCCCGGCCCACACCTGCGCCCGCACCGGTCACGAGAACGACTCGACCCTCCATCAGTCCCTGGAGTCCGCTCACGGCTGCATCACCGTTCCTCGATCGGCCACCAACAGTGCACCGGTGATGGCGCCGGCGGCAGGCGAGGCCAGCATGTCGAGAAGCCCCACGACATCGTCGATCACCGATCCCGCGGGAAGCGCCGGTTGGCCGAGAACCGGAACATTCGGCACGTCGACTCCGTCGCCACCTTCATCGCCGACGAGAAATGCCGCGAGATCGACCTCGATGGTGTTCACCGTGATCGACCGCGCTCCCCAGCGACGAGCGACCGCTTTCGCCATCACCCGCACCGCCTCGATCGCACTGCAGAGCGGCACCAGTCCCGCCACGCCGGTCGTGGCAACAGTCGGGAGAATGAGGATCACCCGGCCACCATCGGCAAGAACGGCATGCGCCTGCTGCAGCGAGACGAACGCAGCGCGCATCGTCCACTCACCGGCTTGATCCCACTCCGCTTCCGACAACGCCGTGATCGGTGTCGATCGAAACGCCGAGGGAGCGATCACCGCCAGCACCACTCGATCGACAACGCCAGCACCACTCAAACGACGCAGTTCCTCGCCCACCGCGGTGGCGTCAGTGAGATCCATGGCCGGATCAGTGGCCAGAACCTGGTCACCTCGGTCGCGAAGACGAGCAGTGAGGGATGCGGC
>CAZMJK010000054.1:0-9727 GCA_964566555.1 uncultured Bifidobacterium sp.
TTGAACTCCTCTTCGATGACGAGTTGTTCGATCGCACTCGCGGCTCTTCCCCACGGCTTGGGCCAGTGGGGCACCGCGTACCCGGAGGCGACGAGAGCACGGACGCGATCAGTTCCCTCGAGGTCCTTGACGGCGTCGATCGCCGCTCGTGCTTCGGCCCGGAATGATTCGGCTTCGGGTGGAAGTTCCACGGCACGAACGATGGTCACTCCTTTGCGGAGCAGGGTCGTGACGTCGATCGCTGCCGCTTCGGCATCGACAAGCGATTCGATGGCGAGAGCGCGACGCAAATAGAGGTGTGCGTCGTGTTCCCAAGTGAATCCGATGCCACCGTGGACCTGAATGTTGAGCTGAGCGTTGTGATCGGCAGCGTGGGCTGCGGTCGCTGCGGCCATTGCGGCGGCGTAGGAGAACTGATCACCACCGGCCGAAGCGGCTCGAGCGGCATCCCACACCTCGGCCGTGGCGATCTCGGTCTCGACCAGCATGTTGGCGCAATGGTGCTTCACCGCCTGGAACATTGCGATCGCTCGGCCGAACTGCTGGCGCTCCCGGGCGTAGTCGGCGGCCATGTCGGTTGTCGCCCGTGCCACGCCCGTTGCCTCCGCTGCCAGCAGGAGGCGGGCGTAATCGCGAAGCGCCTGCGCTCCACCGGGGACGATCGACGCTTCGGCGTCGTCGAACGTGACCTGCGCGCTGCGTCGTGTGGGATCGAGATTCGTCATCGCCCGAAGGTCGACGCCCGTTGCCGACGCATCGACGATGGCGAGATCGTCCCCGACGCTGACCACGAGCAGTTCCGCCAGCGTGGCGCTCAGCACACTGCGAGCGGTGCCGGCAATGCGACCGTTCTTCGCCACCAGATCGGGGCCGAGGCCGACGCCGGCTCGCACTGATCCATCGGCGAGCCCGGGAAGGAATCGTGTGGCGATCTCGGGAGACGCAGCTGACGCGATCGCGGCACTGGCGATGACCGTCGCCAGAAACGGGCCCGTGGCGAGTCCGACACCCATCTGTTCGGCGACAACGACGAGTTCGGGCATGCCGAATCCCGAACCTCCGTACTCCTCGGGGAGATGGAGTCCGAGCCATCCGAGTTCGGCGAGAGCGGGCCAGAACTCGGGGAGGGACTCGGCGGGGGCTTCCAGCAACGCACGTGCGGCACCGCGTGACCCGTGGCGCTCCAAGAAATCGGCGGTGACATCAGCCAGGGTGCGGTGATCTTCGGAAATGGCGATCGACATGGGAAGCTCCCCAAGAGGTGAAGTGTGACTGCGGAAGCGTACCCATCGGACCGGCTCGGAGAGCGAGTCGGGACGGACGGCAGAATGGGTCGATGAAGACCGACGCAATCATCCATGGCGAGCTGGCCGATGCCGCACGACGTTTCCGAGCGGCAGAGGATGCCGGCTTCGACGGTGCGGTCACGGTCGAGATCTCCCACGACCCCTTCCTGCCGCTGGCCCTCGGCGCTGCCGCCACGTCGAGGTTGGAACTCCTCACCGGTATCGCCGTCGCGTTCGCACGCAATCCGATGAACGTCGCCGTGATCGCGAACGATCTCAATCGACTGTCCAATGGCCGGTTCATCCTCGGGTTGGGGAGCCAGATCAAGCCGCACATCACGAAGCGGTTCTCCATGCCGTGGTCCGATCCTGCGGCTCGGATGCGCGAATTCGTTCTTGCTGTCCGCGCCATCTGGGAATCGTGGAATCAAGGGACGCCCCTCGCGTTCCGAGGCGACTACTACCGACACACACTGATGACGCCGATGTTCGATCAGGGACCCAACGTCGGTGGCGATCCTCGAATCTTCGTGGCGGCCGTCGGACCATCGATGACGGCGGTTGCGGGGGAGGTGGCTGACGGGTTGATGGCCCACGGATTCACGACACCTTCCTATTTGCGGGAGGTGACCATGCGTCATCTGCAGAGGGGATTGGAACGTTCGAATCGTTCGCGCCGCGACGTCGAAGTCACGCTTCCGATCATGAGTGCGATCGGCGGCGACGAGGCGGAACTGGCTCCGAAGGTCGCTGCGGTCCGCCAGCAGTTGGCGTTCTACGGCTCGACCCCTGCCTATCGCGGCGTGCTCGAGCATCACGGTTGGGGTGAGGTGGGTGACGAACTCAACCGATTGTCGAAGCAGGGCGAGTGGGTGGCCATGGGTGACCTCATCAGCGACGACATGCTCGCCGAATTCGCCGTGATCGGCGACGTCGCAACCGTCAGTCGTGAGATTCGATCTCGCTTCGACGGAGTGGTCGATCGAGTGCAGGTCGGGCTCACGAGCGAAGCCCTTCGATTGCACGACTGAACCTAGGGTGGGGACCAGATCGGCGATCGCCGCGACCGGGGGGCATTGTGAGTGAGCACCGTGAACGAAATCTTGCGACGGTGGAGCAGTTCTTCGTCGCTGGCCGCGATGTCGATCGTCTGTCGTTCATGACCGACGATGTCGAATGGTGGAACGGACTCGGAAAGTTTCCGGCCGCTCCGGGTCGGACCACTTTCCGCGGGAAGGAAGAGATCGGGGCGAGAATCCTCGGACGGGCGCCGTCACCGCCCCAGCCCAGTGGTCGACGTATCGATCGCTATGACCTTTCGACCATCAGTTTCCATGACGTGCAAACGATCGCCGATGGCCCGTACGTGTTTCGTCAGCATCGTTACCGGGCGACGACCATCGGTGGTCGCCCATACGAGAACGTCTATGGCTTCCTCTTCCGCTTCACCGACGACGGACTGATCGACCGGATCTGGGAACACTGGGGAACCCTTGAGGCCTACGAGACACTCTTCCAAGGTCCACTCGTCGTCCACGATCCCGACGAACTCCTGATGTCCACGCCAACCGTTCGGCAGCGTCTCGATCTCGCGCGACCCGTGAGCCGCGAGGTGATCGCCGAGTGCATGGAGATCGCGGTCCACGCTCCCAACGGCTCGAACCAACAGCCGTACCGCTTCATCTTCATCGATGATCCCGATCGCAAGTCGCGCCTGGCAGAGATCTATCGCGCCGCGATGGCCCAATTCATCAATCGTCCCCGAACGAGTGCGGTCGAGGACACGATCGATCGAACGACGCCCGCGCAGCAACGAATCGCCACGAGCGTTGCCTATCTCGCCGAGAACATGGAGCGCGTTCCCGTACTGTGCGTTCCCGTTGTGGCCGGACGAACCGATGGCAACGGTGCAGGAGCGCACAAGGACCGAACGAACACGTTCTGGCAAGCCGGCCGATGGGGTTCGGTGGTTCCCGCTCTCTGGTCGTTCATGCTCGCCCTGAGGTCACGCGGCCTGGGATCGGCGTGGACCACGCTCACCTTGCTCCGGGAGGCGGAAGTGGCCGAAGTGCTCGGAATTCCCTACGACGAATGGATGCAGGTGGGATTGTTTCCCGTTGCTCACACCATCGGTACCGACTTTCGAGTGACGCCTCGCCGCCCAGCGGCCGAACTGACTCGGTGGAACGGGTTCCGATCGGATCTCCCGATCGAGTGACTCCTCGTTCGCGGTTCGGGTGAGTGATCAGGTCTCGAGGGGGAGGAGTTCGTCGGCGAGCACGCCCAGTTCGGCGTCGGGATCAGCGTCGCCGACCAACGGAACGACGACGAACTTGGACGCTCCGACGCTGATGAAGTCCTCGATCAGTCGGGGGAGCGCGGTTCGGGTGGGGATGACTGATCGAGGGTCGAGTCCCGGACGTCGCCGCTCGATCAGATCGAGGATGCGCTGTGGAAGGGGACCATCGGAGTACGAGATGAGGACGCCGTAATGCTGTGGATCGATCGATCGTTGGGCATCGGCTGCCGCCGCTTCGATCACGGGGATCGACTCGGCCACGTCCTCGGGTGAACAGAACGAAGGGAGCCAGCCGTCGCCGACGCGTCCGACTCGCCGCAGTTCGCTCGGTGCGATGCCGCCGAGCCACACCTCGAGCGGCGATTGAAGCGGTCGGGGTAACACGTGGACGTCCTCCACGGTGAAGAACTCGCCGCGATGCGACACCACCTCTCCCGTCCAGCAGGCGCGCATCAGTGCGAGCGCCTCGTCGTGGCGACGGCCGCGTTCGCTGCGTTCCACTCCGAATGCGCGTTGTTCGGGCGGGTCGACGGCGCCGAGTCCAACTGCCGGCAGGAAGCGGCCGCCGGAGAGCACGTCGAGTGTTGCCATCTCCTTGGCGAGGATCACCGGATTGCGACCCGGCAGGATGAGAACCGATGTGCCGAGTTTCATTCGCGTGGTCCGGCCTGCGGCAAGAGCCAAAGCGATCATCGGATCTGGAGTCTCTGCACCGAGACGTTCGGACATCCAGAGCGAGTCGAATCCCAACGCTTCACAGCGATCGACGATGGTTTCGAATCGGGAGTGAGTGGTAGCACCCGACAAGGTGCCGAGGCCGATGCCGATCCGAACTTTGAGGGCGGTGGTCATCGCATGATCCTGCCACTCCCGCGATCTGCATCGGCGAGTGGGCTGCGCCATCGCTGGAGGGGTCAAGGCGCGTACAGTCGTTGGTCTTGCGATCCCCTCGACCCTTCGTTCTGTCGCCCCGGCGTTTCTTCATGCTCATGGCCGTTGTGGCGGCCATGCTCACGTTCGCTGCTTGCGGGGGTTCGGGCACCACGACGCCATCGACGCTCGAACCGACGAGTAGCACGATCGCCCCGACCAATGGACCCGTTGATGGCGGAACGCTCGATATCGCGGTGCCGGCGGCGCCGACGAAATGGGCACCGAATGCGGGGCCATGGTCGACGAGTGATCTGCAAGCAGCCCGAGCCGTCTACGACCGGTTGATGGTCCGGGACGTGAATGACCAACCGGTGCCGGAACTTCTGGCGAAAGTGACGTCGAATCAACAGTTCACCGTGTGGACGCTCACGCTTCGTCCAGGCATCACGTTCAGCGATGGTTCTCCACTCACTTCGGAGGTCGTCGCGTTCAATCTGGTGGCCCAGCAGAACGATCCGTCGAATGCGGATCTGCTTGCGCCGATCGCCTCGGTGACGACCCCGGACCCGTCGACGGTGGTCGTCACGATGTTCTCGGCGTGGTCGACGTTCCCGCAACTTCTCACCACCCGTATCGGAGTGATCGCCGCGCCGGTGACGCTTCTCGGATTCGATCCCCGCCCCATTGGCACCGGACCGTTCGTGTGGTTCGGTGTGGATCCCGTCGGGAACACGGTGTTGGTGAAGAACGTCAACTACTGGAAGAAGGGTTTGCCCCACCTCGACGCCGTGCGCTTGGTGCCGATTCCCGATGCGGCGGACCGGGTGACCGCAGTGATCGACGGTGTCGTCGGGATGGTCGCTGTGGACGAGCCTCGTCAATTGGTTCGCCTCGAAGGGGTTCCAAGTGCCGAATCCAAGTTCACGGTTCACGATGATCGGAACGCCGAACGCCCCAAGGTCAACATCGCGTTCGAGACCGGTCGGGCGCCGTTCGACCGCATCAGTGCCCGTCGAGCGGTGGCGCTCGCCACTGATCGCGCCGAGATCCTGTCGAAAGCGTTCGCGGGGGAGGGGACGATCGCTCGGGGAATGGTGAGCGACACGTCGCCATGGTTCGTGGATCATGCAACACCGGCTCGCGATGTCGAGCGGGCCAAGAAGCAGGTCGAGGAGTACACGAAGGAGACGGGTCGACCGCTCACCTTCACCCTGCTCGTGTCTCCGGATACCACCCTCGAGCGGGTGGCCTCGCTCTGGCGCGGTCAACTCGCACAGGTCGGAATCGACATGGCTGTCGAACTCGTCGACCCGTCGGTAATGTCGCTCGCGACGGCTCTCGGTCAGTTCCAGGCGGTGCTCGAGGTGGGATTCGATTCCTCCCATCCCGATTCCTATGAACCGCTCTTCCGGGGAATCCCGGCCGAACAGGCGGCGGTGAGTGGTAACCCGACCCGCTACATCAACCCACTCGTGACCAAGTCATTCGCAGATGCTCGCTCCACGGCGGACGTGACGAGACAGGTCGACGATTACGGCACCATCCAGGAGCAGATCTCGATCGATCTTCCGTACCTGTTCCTCGTTCAGCTTCGTGAAGTCGTCGTGTCGTCACCGAAACTGAAGGACGTCACATCGTGGACGAGCGCGTCGGGAGCCGGCGGTCTCGGTCAGGACAACGCGACGGTGTCGCTCTCGCAATTGTGGTGGGCTCGCTAAGGTCGATTCGTCCGCCGGCGAGAGAAATGCTGCCGGTTCAGCCGCGAGCGGGAGTCCCCGCGAAGGGCGACGGGTCTCCGACGTCGGGGATCTGCGGCACGGTCCAGTCCATGCGGGCCGAGAGGTTGGCCGCGACCACCGCCCAATCCTGGGGAGTCCATCCCTGAGCGAAGGCCTCGACCTGGTGGGCTTGGTTGATGTGGACGAACGCAGGGAGCGTCTCGAGTCCGAACGCCGTCACTGCGGCGCGATCGGGATCGGCGAAGACGAGGATCTCCTCGGCCAATGGGCCGACGTACTGACGAACCTCGTCCTCCGCCGCCGTGACCAGGAGGGCGATTCGAACATCGGCCTCGGTGTAGTTCCGCAGGATCCGCAGGGCGGTGTCGATGATCCACGAGCTCTCGTTGGTGTAGGGGTCCAGCGCCACGATTGCCAGATGGAAATTGGTGGTCCATTCCGAGATCGGGCGGGGCTCGCTCGTGAGGGGGGACAGTTCCACGGAGGCCTGCACATCAGTAGTCACGGTCTCAGAAGGTAGCGCGAGTAGGTTCTTGGCAGCACACACGGGCCACCTGCTCGTGTCGGACCTCGGGAGAGACGATGGGCATCCTCGCCGCAATGGACAGCACCGGTTACAAGATTGTCCTGCTGATTCACGTTCTCGCCGTGATCGTCGGGTTCGCGCCGCCGTGGTTGAGCCCCGTGCTCGTTCGTCTCACCGCCGGGGGCGACAAGGCCGCAGCCGACGGGCTCGACGTCTCGATCCTTCGCTTCTCCTTGCCGGGAATCGGCCTTGCCGGCCTTCTCGGCTTCGGACTCGCAGGCATGAGCGACAAGGTCTTCAAGATGTCGCAGACCTGGTTGTCGATCGCCGCAGTGCTCTGGATCATCCAGTTGGTGCTGTTGTTCTTCGTGGCTCGTCCGGCGATCAAGTCCTTCCGCGACGGAAATGCCGAGGCTCGCGGCCGCATCATGATGGTGACGGGCATCAGTCACGTGCTCCTCGTCGTGATGCTCTATCTCATGATCTTCAAGCCGGGCCTTCCGGTCTGACCTGACTTCCAGTTACGCGGTGCGTGCCTAGATGCACCCCGTTGAACGACTCCGGTACGTGGCCCGGGCGACGGGCTATCCCCAGCACGTCATCGTCGCGGAAACGGCCCGGGCCCTCGCCAGTTACGCGAGCGATCCGCAAGGGCTCGTCACCGCGTGTCGCCGGATGGTGCAGCGGCAACCGGGTTCCGCGCCGTTGGTGTGGCTCTGTGCTCGCGTCCTGTGTGCAGGGGATCCGGTCGCGGAGATTCGCGCTGCGCTCGAGGCGTTCGAGGGCGACACCACCTCGCGCGAGCTGGCCCACGTCCTTCCCGACGACGCGACTGTGGTCGTGCTGGGGTGGCCGGAACTGATCGGTGCCGCCCTTCCACGCCGTGGCGATATCGAGGTGCTCGTCGTCGATGTGCATCAGGAGGGCGGTGGGCTCGTGATTCAGTTGGTCGATGCCGACGTCAATGCAGTCGACGTGCCGCTCTCTGGACTCGGAGCCGCCGTTTTCGATGCCGACCTGGTGCTGCTCGAGGCCGGTGCGGTAGCGCCGAACGAGCTCCTTGCGATCTCGGGCTCACTTGCCGCCGCGTCGGTCGCTCGATCATGCGGCGTGCCAGTCTGGGCGGCGGCGGGAGTGGGTCGGTTCCTTCCCCAACGGATGTGGGAACCGGTTCGCGATCGAATCATCCCCGATGATCCGTGGGACGCCGATGATGATGTGGTTCCGCTCTCACTCATCGATCGAATCGTCGGACCCGGCGGTGCTCAGCCCGTGAGTGATGCGCTACGTCGGACCGATTGCCCGGTCGCACCGGAATTGTTCAAGGGCGACGTGATCTGACACGCCGGTAGTGTGCGAGGCCATGGATGCGTCGGCCACCGGCTCGCCCCTCATCGATCGGTACCTCGAACTCGGACTTCGGCTCGGTCGTCACGTCGATGGATTCGTCGACGCCTACTACGGCCCGTCGAGCATTCGTGATCGTGTCGAGGCCGAACCGGTCCAGAGCCCGGGTGCGCTCGCCGCGACGGCATCCCAGTTGCTCGCTCAACTCGACAGCGGTGTTGATGCCGACATCCTCGATCCGTCGCGTCGATCCTGGATCAGGGCGCAGGCGGTCGGGTTCCGCACGTCGGCCCGAAAACTCTCCGGCGAGACCATCTCTTATGTCGACGAGGTCGAGTCCTGTTACGGCGTTCGACCCACATTTCGCGACGAATCACTCTTCGCCAGGGCCCATGAGCGGCTCGACGCGGTGTTGCCGGGATCGGGACCGATCCGCGATCGGATCATCACATGGCGCGAGCGCCAGGCGATTCCCGTCGACCGTCTCCCGGCGGTGTTGCGCTCCATCGCCGAGGAGTTCCGTGAGCGCACCGATCGCCTTTTCGGATTACCTGAGGGCGAACACGTCGAATGGGAACTCGCCACGAACCAGCCGTGGTCGGGATTCAATTACTACGAGGGCCAGTTGCGGAGTCGAGTGGCGATCAATACCGACCTGCCGGTTCTCGCGACCTCGATCGGACATCTCGTCGCTCATGAGGCCTACCCCGGACACCATACGGAGCATTCGCGCAAAGAGATGGGCCTGGTTCGCCAACGCGGTTGGGTCGAGGAATCCCTCTTCTGCGTCGGGACACCGCAGTGTCTGATCGCCGAAGGATTGGCCGATCTGGCCCTCGAGATCGTGGCAGGCGAGAATCCCGAGATCGTTGTCGGTGAACACCTCCGACGGAACGGAATCGACTTCGATCCGGAGGTGGCACATTCGGTGAGAGTGGCGAGCGAGTCGATGGATGCAGTTCGGTCGAATGCGGCGTGGCTCCTCCATGAGGATGGCGCCGAGATCGATGACGTCGTCGAGTACCTCGAACGCTGGGGTCTTCTGCCTCGTCAGCGGGCCGAGAAGGCAGTCGAGTTCCTGACATCGCCAACGTGGCGCGCCTACATCTCGTGTTACGTCGAGGGGCTGCCGCTGTGTCGTTCATGGGTGGATGGTGACGTCACGCGATTTTCTCGGCTTCTCTCCGAGCAGCTCACGCCTGCCGATTTGGCCGAACTCTGAAACGCTTGGTGACGCGGCGCGGTGAAGTCTTGATCCGACGTCCATGCTCGACTTCGCGAGCATTTCGACGAACCCCTCATCGGCTCACAAGCCCATTGTCCCCGGTGCGGGCACGCCGATGCTCTGCGCCGTCGCTTCCTCGACCCGCCGACCGATAGGTTCAGGGGATGCGAAATCCCAAGGACTTCTTCCGCCCCCTCGCGGTGGGCGCCCCCGAACCGGTTCGCGAGATCCCGGTCAAGCCCGCCCGCATGATCCACTTCTTCCCGCCGTCGAACGAGAAGATGGTCGGGAAACTCCCTTCGATCGTTCCCACCGTCGACGTGCTGCTCGGGAACCTCGAGGACGGCGTCCCGGCGACCGAGAAGGAGAAGGCGCGCGCCGGACTGGTGGAGGTCGGAAAGACGATCAACTTCGGCACCACCCAGTTCTGGA
>CAZMJK010000055.1:0-7174 GCA_964566555.1 uncultured Bifidobacterium sp.
TCTCCCACTGCCGCGATGTGGTCGCCGCCGTGACCAATGCCGGCGGTTTCGGGGTCCTCGGTGCGCTCGCGTTCGGTCCGGAACAACTCGAGATCGAACTCAAGTGGATCGATGAACACGTGAACGGCAAGCCGTACGGCGTCGATTTCGCGATGCCGGTGAACTATGTGGGTAAGGGGGGCGGAGACGAGGCGTCGTTCGAATCGCTCGATGCGATGATCCCGCAACAACATCGTGATTTCGTCGATGAGCTCCTCGCCCGTCATGGGGTGCCGGAACTTCCCGCCGAACTCGAAGGCGGGCCGGTGGCCGCGGCCGGTCTCGGTGTCGATGAGATGGGGCCGAGCCAGGTCGAGGTCTGCCTCAATCACCCGAACGTGAAGATGATCGTCAACGCACTCGGACCGCCCCCGCTCTATGTCATCGAACGAGCCCATGAGGCCGGCATCCTGGTCGGCGGACTCGCCGGTTCGAAGGTCCACGCTGAGCGGCAGGTGGCGATCGGTGTGGACGTGATCGTCGCCCAGGGCACTGAAGCGGGTGGTCACTGCGGCGAGATCTCGACGATGGTGCTCGTTCCCGAAGTGGTCGACGCTGTCGGTCCTGACGTTCCGGTGTTGGCGGCGGGTGGCATCGCCACCGGCCGACAGATGGCGGCAGCGCTTGCGCTCGGCGCGCAAGGAGCATGGACGGGGTCGATGTGGCTCACCGTCGCGGAGGCCGATACGGGCCCCGCCGCCTTGGAGAACATGCTCGCCGCGACATCGCGCGACACCGTGCGATCGAAGGCCATGACCGGAAAGCCGGCCCGTCAGTTGCGGACCGCATGGACCGATGCGTGGGAGTCTGCCGAGTCGCCGGGCACCCTGCCCATGCCGTTGCAGGGGATCCTCCATCAAGAGGCCGGACGCCGGACGCAGCGGGCGGGCACGCGGGAGTTGATCGGGTACCCCGTGGGTCAGATCGTCGGTCGTCTCAACAAGGTGCGTCCGACCAAGGACGTCATGCGTGAGATGGTGGAGGAGTGGATCGAGACCACCGAGCGGATGGCGTCGATCCTCGACGACTGACCAACGCCTCTAGACGCCCGCCCACGATGGGCCTTGACTGACAAGATCATCGGAAACCCCCTCGGAGGACCCGCCATGACCGACACCTACGTTGATGCGCCGAAACTCCACGATGCGAACACCTATGCCCATGGCGTTCCCTACGAGTACTACCGGTGGCTTCGCGACAACGATCCCGTTGCTTGTCTCGATCATCCGTCGTACCCGGGGGAGAAGCTCTGGGTCGTCACCCGCTACGCCGATGTGCAGCAGGTCTCGCGAGATGCGTCGACGTTCCGCAATTCGCCCGATCCGTTCATGGACGACGGGGTGAGTGACCCCGCTTCTGCTGGCTCGAATCAGTTGATGATCAGTCTCGACGCGCCCGACCACATGAAGCTGCGCAAGCTCATCAACAAGGGATTCACACCGCGTCGGGTGGCCGAACTGGGCGACATGCTCCGCGCTCGCACCAACGCCATCATCGACGGCCTGGCCGATCGCACCAGTGCCGATCTCGTGCACGACCTCGCACTGTGGTTGCCACTCCACGTCATTGCCGACATGGTCGGAGTCCCCGAGGAGGATCGGGCGCAGGTCTTCGACTGGACCGAGAAGACCTTCGGATTCGATCCGAACGTGACGCCCGAGGAACGGGGGCAGGCGGCCACGGACATGTTCATGTACGCCGATGCCATGTGTGCCGATCGGGCCGACAATCCGCGCGATGACCTCATGAGTGTGCTCCTTCACGCTGAAGTCGACGGCGAGAAGCTCACGGCGTTCCAGATCGAGTTGTTCTTCATGCTTCTGCAGAACGCCGGTTCGGAGACGACGCGCAATCTCATCACGACGGGCACCCTCGCCCTGTTGCAGCATCGAGATCAGTACGACATCGTTCGGAACGACCTCTCGCTCGTGCCCACCGCGATCGAGGAGTTGCTCCGCTACTCGACGCCCGTCATCCACTTCACTCGCACCGCGGCGAAGGACACCGAGATCGGCGGTCGCCAGATCAAGGCCGGCGAGAGGGTGCTGATGGTGTACGCCTCGGCGAACCGAGATGATCGCGCCTTCACCGA
The DNA here is from genome assembly GCA_964566555.1 of uncultured Bifidobacterium sp. Lineage (GTDB taxonomy): Bacteria > Actinomycetota > Acidimicrobiia > Acidimicrobiales > Acidimicrobilacustridaceae > Acidimicrobilacustris. The sequence continues at coordinate 2,132 of CAZMJK010000055.1, forward strand.
TCCCGATTCGATCGATGTGCGCCGCAGTCCCAACGATCACGTGGCCTTTGGTGCCGGTGGCCCGCACTTCTGCTTGGGGGCGAATCTGGCTCGCATCGAAGGGCGGATCATGTTCGAGGAGATCCTCACCCGTTTCAACGGTCTTCGTTTCGTCGGCGATCCGGACACCTACCCGCGAGTGCACTCGAATCTCATCGACGGCTATGCGCATGTGCCGATCGAATGGGACAGCATTGCCGCGCCCGTCTGAGACGTCGCTCTCGAATGGAAGAAGGCCGGCCCTGAGGGGCCGGCCTTCTTCGTTGTCGGTGAACCGTAGAGGTCAGGCCTTGACTGCTTGAACCTCAAGTTCGATCTTGATCTTCTCGCTCACGAGGGCACCGCCGGTATCGAGCTTCACATCGAAGTCGAGACCGAAATCGCGACGGTTGATCTCGCCAGTGGCGCTGAAGCCCACACGCGTGCCGCCCCACGGATCAGGGGAGACGCCTTCGAATTCGAGATCGAGTTCCACGGTCTTGGCTACGCCTTTGATCGTGAGCGTTCCGGTGAGGACGTAGTCGGCGCCATCGCCCCGAATGCCCGTGCTCAAGAAGGTCATGGTCGGATAGGTCTCGACATCGAAGAAGTCGGCACTCTTGAGGTGCTCGTCACGACCCTCGTCACCAGTGGTGACCGATGCCATGGCGATGGTGGCTTCCACCGTGGAGGAGAGCTTGTCGTCGGCAATGACGACTGCGCCGGAAACCTCGCCAAAGGTTCCGCGCACCTTCGTGATCACGAGATGGCGGGCAACGAAGCTGACGGTGGAATGGCTGGGGTCAATGTTCCAGGTCCCTGGGGTGAGGTCATCGAGATTGGGCATGGGGGGCTCCTTGGGGGTTGATTTCCTTGTGCTCGCAAGTATTGCAGGAAATGTTTGTATCCGCAACTATTGCGGCCTCACGGGTTATGATGGTTGCATGGCATCGGCAGACGCACTTCGATCCCCAGATGGCTCTGGTCCTTGGTTGGATGCTGAGGAGATGGCCACGTGGCTGGCAATGGTCGAGGTCAACGCCGCAATTCAGGCGGCGATCGAAGAAGACCTCGCGCCCCATGGACTCACCAGTGGTGACTACGGCGTGCTGGCGCGCCTATCGGATTCGCCCGATCATCGACTTCGAATGTGTGACCTCGCCAATGCGTTGCATCTCTCGCCGTCTGGTCTGACTCGTCGACTCGATGGACTGGTGCGGGAAGGATTCGTGGCTCGTGAACCATCGGTGGACGATCGACGCGTGATGCTCGCCGTCCTCACTGATGCTGGGTTCGGGAGACTGCGCGAAGTGGCGCCGGACCATGTCAGAACCGTACGCCGCGTGTTTCTCGATCATTTGTCGCGCACGCAATTGCGAAACCTCGGCGGCGCACTGCGCGCCGTGCAGAACGGGGTATCAGCCAGCACTCAATCCGGAGTGTGATGTCACACGGCAACGAGAGCGACGATCGATGTCGCCAGCAGCGCGTATGAGGTCGCCAGCAGCAATTTCGATCGAACGCGAGTCACTGTTCCGGCGGTAGTCGCTGCCTTCTTGCCGCGTAGTGACACAACGACCAGCAGGATGCTCAGAGCGACGAAAGCGATCGCGGCGATGTGATCGAGGCCAGTGAGCGGGTGGAACACCTTCTGGATCAGCGTCTCGTCGTGCTGTGCATGGGCGAGGATCGACATTGGGACTCCTGATCAGTTGCCGGCGGAACCAGCGACGAGCGTACTCACCCTGAATCCGCCGCACGCGACGTAGGCCGCGGAGAAGGTCAGTGCCGCGGTGTTATCGGGCGGGAACACACGAAGTTGGGTGGAGGTCGGTTCGCAGGCGGCTCCTGTGCCCTGCGCACTCGTGCGCAGCGTCGTGCTCGCTGTTCCGCCGGGAGCGAGCGTGACGAGCGCACCTTCCGTTCCTTCCCGGGTGGCCGGTTGGCCGAGCTGTTTGCCGGCGCTGTCGAGGAGCGACACGCCGGGGAACCCTCGCAGCTCGCAGGCCGCCGATCCACTATTCGTCAGGATGAGGACGGTGTAGCGCTGCCCGGCTCCACCTTGCGTTTCGCCCAGACTGGCCTTCAGCTGTTCGGTCGAGCAGTGCTTGGACGACGTCGTCGGCTCGGTCGTGGGAGCCGCGGTCGTGGGGCTCGGCGCCGCGGTCGACGACGTCGTCGACGAAGTGGAACTGGAACTGGAACTCGACCCGCAGGCGGCGATCGAGACAGCGAAAGCGAGGAGCACCGAAAGTCCGGCGAGGCGAGAGCGCATGGGGGAAGGCTAGGACCACCCCTCGGGGGACTCGTGGATGGCGCCGGGTGAAATGCGAGTGAAACGCGGTTGCGTGAACTAGGACAAGATGTTCGAACTGGTCCTTTCAGAAGGATTCGTCTCACGAGGGGGAAATCGATGGACGCCGATGTCGTGTCGACATTTCAGATGACCGGACAGGACGTGCCGTGGCTGCTGGCCCGGCTCGCCGAACGGCGTCCGGATCATCCCGTCCTCATCTGGGAACCGCGCGCCGGTGAAGTCGCGACATGGACCTACGCCGAGTTCTGGAGCGAGGTCCGTCGACTCGCCGCCGGTCTGCAGAAGAGCGGTGTACAGAAGGGCGACAAGGTCATCATCCATTCGGACAACTGCCCTGAGATGGTGCTTTCCTGGTACGCGTGTGCGACGGTGGGTGCCGCCGGGGTCACCACCAACACTCGGTCGGTCGCAGCGGAACTGACCTATTTCATCGATCACACCAAAGCGGTGGCTGCGATCACGCAACCGCAGTACGCGGCCGTTGTCGCCGAGAGCGGTCCGGGTCTCAAGTGGATCGCGGTGACGGCCGACAATTCGGGTGAGGCGCCGACAGAGGATCAGAGCGTGAGTGGGTTGCGCTCGTTCGACGACCTCTTCGCTGATGTCGAGGAGTTCATCCCTCGCCCTGCAGAACCGATGCTGCCGGTCGGCATCATGTTCACCTCCGGGACCACGTCGCGTCCCAAGGCGGTCGTGCATACGCACGCCAACACGCTGTGGGGTACCCGCGTCGGCCCCGACAACATCGGAGCGGACCCCGATTCGGTGTATCTGATCTTCCTTCCGTTCTTCCACGTCAACGCGCAGTCATGGTCGATGTGGTCGATCCTGGGCGTCGGAGGAACGGTCGTGCTGCAGCCCAAGTTCTCCTCGAGTCGTTTCTGGGAGGTCGTGGTCAAGCATGGCGTCACGCACATCTCGCTGATCCCGTTCGTGTATCTCGCGGTGCAGGGTCAACCGATACCGGAGAACAAGCTGAAGGCGGCCGTCTTCGGCGCCATCGCCCCGCCGCTCGAGCAACTCATCGGCTGTCGTGTACTCGCCGCCTACGGAATGACCGAGACGGTGACCCACGCCACCCGTTCCGGTCTTCACGGAGACATCCCTCCCGGGTCGCTCGGCAAGGCCACACCCGGCTACGAGACGCTCATCGTCGATCCCGAAACCGGCGAGGTGCTCGACGACGGCCGGGTCGGTGAACTCTGGTTGCGGGGAACGCGCGGCATCCAGTTGTTCCTCGAGTACTACGACAACCCCGATGCCAACGCCAAGAGCTTCACCGAGGACGGTTGGTTCAAGACCGGTGACATGGTGCGCATGGGAGATGGGGGAGCGATCTTCTACACCGAGCGCGACAAGGACATGCTCAAGGTCGGTGGCGAGAACGTGTCGTCCAAAGAGGTCGAGGATCTCGTTCGCACGGTTCCCGGGGTGGGCGATGTCGCCGTCGTCGGTCGATCACATCCGATGCTCGATGTGGTGCCCGTGGCATTCGTCATCAAGGGGGCGAACGCACCCGATGACGCCGAACTCGAAACCTCGATCCTGGAACTGTGCAAGAAGAACCTCTCGGACTTCAAGGTGCCTCGTGCGGCCTACTTCGTCGAGGATTTCCCCAGGGCGACCTTGGAGAAGATCGCCAAGAACCAGTTGCGCGATATGGCCGACGCAATGCCCGAACCGTTCTAGGGAGTATCGATGACGCTCACCCCATTCGACGAGTTTCCGATCCATCAGGTTCCCAAGCCGATCTCGCTCTCTGCCACCAGCGACCGGAACGCCTACGGTCGCTACTGGTTCGGGGCCACCCATCGAGGCGGTGAGTTCCAGATCGAGATCGCGTTCGGCCGCTACAACAACCTGCAGGTGCAGGACACCTCGGTGTCGATCGCACGGAACGGCAAGCAGCACGCCTTCCACGCCTCTCGACGTGCGTCGGCGGATCCGACCGAACTGACGATCGGGCCGGCGTTACTCGAGATCGTCGAACCGTTCCGTGAACTGCGGTACTCCGTCGCGCCGAACGAAACCGGTATCAGTTGCGATCTGCGGTGGCGGTCGCGGGTGGGGGCCTTGCTCGAGGACCACACGGTGATGACCGATGGTCCTCACACGATCATCGACATGGCTCGCTACATGCAGTTCGGCACGTGGGAGGGGTTCATCGACGTCGACGGAGACCGAGTCGACTTCACCCACGACGAGGTGGTCGGCATCCGGGATCGCTCATGGGGTGTGCGACCGGTCGGGACGGCGGCACCGGGCAAACCCTCGAGTGGTCCTCCCAACGCCTGGCTCTGGTCGCCGATCCACTTCGAGGACGAGTGCGTCGTCGCCGGATGGTTCCAGCGTCCCGGTGGCGTCTTCTGGCGTCCCGACGGCCATCGGATCGGCATCGTCGATCCGATTCCGCCCACCGTCACGCTCGAGGACGCATCGGTTCGTCGATTCGACCCCGTCGGCCAGCGGTTGACGTTCCAATCGGGGAGTCGTTGGGTCACACGCGCCGAGATCGATCTGCTCGGCGACGACGGAGAGAACATCGTTCTCGAACTCGAACCGTTGGCGCGGTTCGACATGCGAGCGCTCGGCTACATGAATCCCGATTGGGGGCACGGCGTCTGGCACGGTGAGCTCGAACTCGGTCGTGAGGACTGGAACTTCGCCGATGTCAGCCCACAGGACTTCACCCACCAACACGTGCATCA
>CAZMJK010000055.1:7184-9662 GCA_964566555.1 uncultured Bifidobacterium sp.
GAATCGGCATCTTCGAGCAGATCATCATTGGTCCCCATACCCAGTTCGGTTTCAGCGACATTCTCGACGGCGCACCCTGAGTGATGGCCGACGAGGTTTCGCTCATCGGGGTCTACGACGCTGACGGGACCCTCACCGGCGAGGTCCGCTATTGGGTCGGGGCGCGATTCGGGCGCGCCCATTGCTCACTTTGCGACATCACCCACGGTCTCTTTCGTGCCAAACCGGAGTGGCGGTCGTGTGTGGCGTCACTGCCGGTGCGATTCGAGACGTTTCATCGCGACGATGCGCCTCGCGATGTCCTCGAACGTTTCGGCGATTCGTTGCCAGTCGTTGTCGCGCGTCGTGGTTCCGAACTTCATGTCGTTCTGAATGACGAGCAACTCGAGGCGGTGCATGGCGATGTCGCGGCGTTCGTCTCCGCTCTGGACGCGTCATGTCGTCAGCTCGGGATCGAACTCTCGGAGCCGGCGACCTAACGGCTCAGGTGGGTCACGAGCATGACGACGGCGATGACGGCCCTTCCGGTCCACGCCAACGTCCGGAACCAATTGGTGCCGATGAGTCGGTCGAGCAGGAGGGGATCGGGCCCCTTCTCGAGTCGACCGTGGGTCGGGGCGCTGATGAACGCGGTGACACCGATGGCGCAGGCTTCGAAGGCGGCACCGACCCAAGTGGTCCACACGGGCACACCCGTCGGCGGCGCGAAGAACACCGCGAGAACGCACAGGCCCTCGATGGCCATGAGCGGACCGACCACGTAGGTGATGCGCCGGGTGTGCTCGCGTTCATAGGCCACGAATCCCTGATCGGGCACCGCCCGCATCAACGGGTAGTGGACGAGTTGGATGGTCCAGATCACTCCGAACATCCCGACCGACCCGATCACCTGGGCGATGAGCACGGCTGTGGCGACGGACCCGGTCATAGATCCACCTCGGCCACCACGGCGTAATGATCCGAGGGCTGCACACCGTTGACGGCGGCGATGCCGGCGAGGTCGCAGGCCTGGAACGAGCCCCGCGACCGCTGTCGCGGAAACGTGGTGGTGATGTAGTCCAATCGTCGATTGGGATGCACGGCTCGACGGGGCACCAACGAGTTGGAGGATGACCAGGTGTCACCGCGTTCGGTTCGGCCGCACGCATCCCACGCGTCGACCAGGACGAATCCCGGCACATACGGGGTGGCCGCGCCCGTGGCGCGTCGCATCTCTTCGGACCACGGCACGGCGTTGAAGTCGCCGCCCACGATGGCGGGAAGTTGGGTGGACCAGCGGTCGCTGCCGCCGAGGAGGTCGGCGAGTTCCGAGACGAGGTGATGCAACTGCGCAGTACGAGTCGGGGAGCGATCGAGTCCATGTTCGAGATGGGTGCCGGCAACGAGGAACGCGCCACCCTCGGCATCGGGGCGATCGACCGCAGCGATGAGCACGTGTCTCCAGGTCGAGTTTCGGTGTTCATCGAGAAGTGGGATCGCCCGAATCGTTCGACAGGGCCATCTCGTGAGGATTGCATTCACCACCCAGTAGGCGGCCGCCGGATAGCGATCGAAGCCCGCGAGTTCGGCGGCGGTGAGTGACGAAAGTCCGAGACGGTCGGCGAGAACAGCGGCTTGGGTCTGTCCGTTGGGTTCGACCCAGGATTCCTGGAGCATCACGACATCGGCGGCGAGGTCGGTGAGGGTGGTGGCGATGGCGTCGTGGCGTTGTTCCCACTGACCGCCTCGGCCCTGCACGTTCCACGTGACGCCTCGCATGGAACCATCTTGTCGTACCCCGCCGGGCGGCGCGGGTTCGGAGCAGAACTCCTTTGCTCATGAGAGGATGCGACCATGACTGATCCCGCCTATCCACCACCCGCTGCGATCGACGACTGGAATCGTCTGCTCGAGGGAAGGGTCGCGGTGGTGACCGGAGGAGGCACCGGGATCGGCGGCGCGATCTCGCGTCTGTTCGCGCAGCACGGCGCCATCGTCGAGATCATCGACATCGATTCGACAGTGGCCGATGAAGCGGTGCGCGACATCACCGCGGCCGGTGGTGTCGCTCGCGCCCACATCGCCGACTGTCGCGATTGGGAACAACTCAGCGCCGTCGCATCGAAAATGTGCAGGTTCTGGTGAACAACGTCGGCGACTATCGGCCCCTCGAGCGGTTCCGTGCGTCCTCTCCGGAATCGTGGAAGGCGATGTATGACATCAATTTCTTCGCGATGGTGGCGACCACCAAGTGCTTTCTCGAATCGATGATCGCCGGCGGTAGCGGTTCCATCGTCAACGTTCATTCCGTCGAAGGGATGCGGGGGTACCCCGGCGATCCGATCTACGGGGCAATGAAAGCGGCGGGGGCGAAGTTCACCACCGACCTCGCCCTGTCGATGGGTCGCAACGGCATCCGCGTCAACGGCATCGGCCCCGATCTCACCCAGACCCCTCAAGTGGACTACGTCGGCACCTCGATCGGATACGAGCAGCTCT
>CAZMJK010000056.1:0-6326 GCA_964566555.1 uncultured Bifidobacterium sp.
ACGGTGCTGCCGCTGGGCGCACGCGAGCGCAGCGGCGCCGCCTCCTTGGTGCCGGATCGGGCAGGAACGATGCTCGCGCTGGGCACTCGACCCCAGTCGGCATCATCAGGTTCATTTCCTCGTTTGATATCGCCGAGTCGATCCATCACCCGAAGGCCCTCGAAGGCGTCCTTCCCGTAGAACAAGCGACCTGCGTAGACCTCGCGAAGGTCGCGCTCCACATAGCTGCGGGTCAGCGCCGCGCCTCCGAGAAGGACGGGGATGTTCGAGAGGTTGCGGGCGTTGAGTTCTTCGAGGTTCTCTCGCATGATGAGCGTGGACTTCACGAGGAGTCCGCTCATGCCGATGGCATCGGCGTTCACTTCAACGGCCTTCTCGATCATCTCGGCGATGGAAATCTTGATGCCGAGGTTCACGACCTCGTAACCGTTGTTGGTCAGGATGATGTCGACGAGGTTCTTGCCGATGTCGTGTACGTCACCCTTCACGGTGGCGAGCACGATGCGACCCTTCCCACCGTCGTCGGCCTTCTCCATGAACTGTTCGAGATGTGCGACCGCCGTCTTCATCGTCTCTGCCGATTGGAGGACGAACGGCAACTGCATCTCGCCAGTGGCGAAGAGGTCACCGACGACCTTCATGCCGGCGAGCAGCACGTCGTTGATGATGGTGAGCGGTTCGAGTCCTTCGGACATGGCTCGATCGAGGTCGGCCTCGAGGCCTTCGCGTTCGCCATCGATGATGCGCTGACTGAGGATCCGTTCGATCGTCCAGTCGCTGCGATCCTCCCGAACGACTTCGACTGCCTGGACGTCGGCGAAGATATCGAGAAGTTTGGTGAGAGGGTCGTACCCGTCACGGCGGCGGTCGTAGATGAGATCGAGACACACCTCTCGCTGCTCATCGGGGATCTTGTTGAGGGGCATGATGCGTGCCGCGTGGACGATGGCCGAGTCGAGCCCGGCGTTCACGCATTCGGCCAGGAACACCGAGTTCAGGACATGACGTGCGGCGGGTTTCAACCCGAAGGACACGTTGGAAACGCCGAGCGTGGTGTACACCCCGGGAAGTTCGGTCTTGATGCGGCGGATGGCCTCGATGGTCGCGAGTGCATCACCACGAAGATCGTCGTCGCCGGTGGAAAGGGGGAACGTGAGGGCATCGAAGATGAGGTCGCTCGGCTCGAGGCCATAGCGATTGACGGCGAGATCGTGGATCCGATGCGCGATTCGAAGTTTCCATTCGACGTCACGGGCTTGTCCCTCTTCGTCGATGAGGAGACAGATCACCGCGGCACCGAATTCACCCGCCAACCTCATGACCCGATCGAGGCGACTGCCTTCGGCGTCCCCGTCTTCGAGGTTGGCGGAATTGAGAATGGCTCGACCGCCCAGCCAGGACAACCCCGCTTCCATCACCTCCGGTTCGGTCGAGTCGAGAACGAGGGGAACGCTGGACTGGGTGGCGAGGAGCTTCGCCAACTCGTCCATGTCGTTCGTTCCGTCGCGGCCGACGTAATCCACGCAGAGGTCGAGGACATGAGCGCCTTCGCGCACCTGATCCTTCGCCATCTGCACGCAGGTGGCGAGATCGGCATCGAGAAGGGCCTCGCGGAACTTCTTGGAGCCGTTCGCGTTGGTGCGCTCGCCGATGATCATGAACGACGTGTCCTGCTCGAACGGGACGAGTGAATAGATGGAGGTGGCACCGGGTTCGTGAAGTGGAGTGCGTGGCGCGGGGGTGAGATCCCTGCATCGCTCGACGACCGCCGCCATGTGTTCGGGGGTCGTCCCGCAGCACCCTCCCACGATGTTGACGCCGAGTTCGGTGATGAAGCGTTCGTGATGTTCGGCCAGGCCCTCGGGAGAGAGGTCGTAGTGCATGTGGCCGTCGACGACGCTGGGAAGACCGGCATTGGGGATGCAGGAGATGGGCATCCGGGCGTGTGCAGCCAGATGGCGAAGATGTTCGGCCATCTCCACCGGACCGGTGGCGCAGTTGATGCCGATGACGTCGGGATGGAGCGGGTCGATCGCCGCAAGCGCGGCGGCGATCTCCGTGCCGGGAAGCATCCGGCCGGTGAGTTCCATGGTGACCTGGACCTGGAGCGGCACCTCGCGTCCCTCGGCCCTCATCGCACGACGGGCGCCATTCATCGCCGCCTTCACCGTGAGTAGATCGAACATCGTCTCGATGATGAGGAGATCGACGCCACCCTCGATGAGTCCCCGACTTTGGGCCTCGTAGTGGTCGCGCAGTTCGGCGTAGCGGATCTGGCCGAGGGAGGGGAAACGAGTGCCCGGACCGATCGAGCCCGCCACCCAGCGAGGGTGGTCGGGGGTGGAGTAGTCATTGGCGATACCGCGGGCCAGTTGGGCGGCAGCAACGTTCAGTTCGTGCACTCGTTCGGCGATGTTGTACTCGCCGAGAGGAACTGCGAACGCTCCGAACGTGTCGGTCTCGATCACGTCGCATCCGACCTCGAGGTAGCGGGCGTGGACGTCGGCGATGACATCGGGGCGGGTGACGACGAGGAGCTCGTTGCAGCCCTCGAGGTCCGGCCCGCCGAAGTCGTCGGCGGTGACGCCGCTGGTCTGGATGCAGGTGCCCATGCCGCCATCGAAAATGACGACACGTTCACGGAGTGCTTCGAGAAAGGTGCTCACCGGGGGTCTCCTGATGATGGGTTGAGCGCGGAACGAGGATCGATTGTGATCTCGCCGCAAGCCGGGGCATCTCGCCCTCCCCATCAGGTCGGCTTCGGCCCTCGTACGGTAGCAGAGCGATCTCGCAAACTCCGACCGGACAAGGGTGACTGCGCTCGAGGCCTCTAGGCTCGTCTGCGTGAAGATCTACACGCGCAAAGGCGACGATGGAACGACGGGCCTGCTCTACGGGGGGCGAGTCGCGAAAGACTCCGCCGCGCCGACCGCCTACGGCACCGTCGATGAGTTGCAGGCGTTCCTCGGACTCGCCCGCGCCGAGGCCGAGTCCGAACTCGGCGAACTCCTCATCCTCCTCGAGCGTGATCTGTGGGTCGTGATGGGGGAGTTGGCCGCCGATCCGGGCAGTCGCGACAAGTTGACGCCGGGAGCGACGCTCGTCACCGACGACATGATCGCCAACATCGAGCGGCTCATCGACGACACGAGCGCCAAGTTCGATCCGCCCACCGAGTTCGTCGTTCCCGGTCAGAATCGAATCGGCGCGCTCCTCGACGTCGCCCGCACGGTGGCCCGTCGAGCCGAACGAGACAGCCTCGCGGCCGCTGGCCCCGGAAGTGCGGTCGTTCCCTACCTCAACCGACTCTCCGATCTTCTCTGGACTCTCGCCCGATGGCAGGAGGGCACGTCGTTGCCCACCCGATCGGTGCAGCCCTAGACGATCTCCATCACCCCGTCCGCGATCAGCGAGGTTCACGTGCCGATGAAGTTCTCCACCTCCCGTTCCATTCCGGCGGCGGTCGATGCCGTTGCCCTGGTCGTGGCGTCTGACAAGTGCACCGACCGCCTGCTCAAGAGTCGCGGTCTTCCCGTCGCCGCCTTGCGGGCACAGGGGTTCACCGGCGGGATCGACCAGGTCGCCTACGTCACCGACGCTTCCGGACGATCGATCATCGCTCTCGGTGTTGGACCGGCCAAGGCGGTCGATGCCCACCGACTCCGCCGTGTGGGCGCGCAGGCGGTTCGTGCCGGCGCCCGTTCGAAACGACTTGCCGTCGATGTGCTCGACCTCGTCTCCGGTCGAGCGGCGGCCGACCGAACCACTGCCGTGCGCGCCGTCGCCGAAGGGGTCGTCCTGGGTTCGTATCGATTCACCGAATACCGATCTGCGCCGACTCCCTCGCCACTCGCCGCGGTCACGGTTGTGGGCGTTTCGGGAGCGAACCAACTCGACGCGTTCGCTCAGGGCATCAAGATCGGCGAGGCCCAGAATTTCGCTCGCGATCTTGTGAACCGGCCAGGTGGTGACCTGACACCGGCGGTGCTGGCACAGGAAGCGGTGAAACTCGCTCGTCGTGAGCGACTCACGATCGAGGTCTTGAACCTCACCCAGATCCGACGTCAGAAACTCGGTGGTCTGCTCGGTGTCAACCGCGGCTCGACCCACGAACCTCGGTTCGTGAAGATCACCTACGCCCCGCGCGCTCCCAAGGGAACCCTCGCGCTCGTCGGAAAGGGCATCACCTTCGATTCCGGTGGTCTGTCGATCAAGACCGGCGAGGGGATGATGACCATGAAGATGGACATGGGCGGCGCGGCCGCCGTCCTCGGATGCTTCGCCGCCCTTCGAGCGGTGGCGCCTCGCTGCAAGGTCGTCGGCTATCTCCCCATGACCGACAACATGAGCGATGGTGACGCCACTCGCCCGGGTGATGTGTTGACGATTCGCAACGGCACGACCGTCGAGGTGCTCAATACTGATGCGGAGGGTCGCTTGATCCTCGCCGACGCGCTCTCGTTGGCCACCGAGGACGAACCCCACGCCATCGTCGATCTTGCGACGCTCACCGGGGCGGTGGAGATCGCGCTCGGAGGGCGAATCGCGGCCGTTATGGGCAACGACGACGGGTGGCGGGAATCGGTGGAACAGGCGGCCGTCGCTGCGGGTGAGCGTGTCTGGCCCCTTCCGCTTCCGCCCGACTATCGACCGTTCCTCGATTCGGATGTGGCCGATCTACGCAACATCTCGAAATCTCGAGGTGGGGGCACCATCACCGCGGGGCTCTTCCTCCAGGAGTTCGTGGGGCGTGACATTCCGTGGGCCCATCTCGACATCGCCGGGACGGCGTGGTCCGATGCCGAGGACGGCGATATCTCGAAGGGCGGAACAGGCTTCGGGGTTCGGACCCTGCTCGAGTTGGCCCGCACGTTCACGCCGCGTCGTCGCTGAGGCACTGTCGGCCGATCGCTCCGTCGACCTCTTCGGATCGGATCGGGACCTGCGCGAGCGCCCACCGCACCGCGTCGTGCGCGATGGCAGGGTGAAAGCGCCAGCGGTGAAGTTGCCGTTCGATACTGGCGTTGTCCTCACCGAGTTGGAGCATCGACAGTGCGAGAGAGCGGGCACGACGCTGGACCTGTTCGAACGTGGGGGTCGTTCGTTGTCGACCGAGCCACGCCTCGTGTTCCTCGCGGAGCGAATCGGGAAGACGCTCGGTCTGGGCCCGGGTGAGGGGAGCGAGTCGCCGTCGCACGGCGATTGAGCTCTGTCCGTGCATGCGGGCGGCCCCGAAGCGACAACACCGTTCGAACGTGCGCAGGAGTGGGGCGTTCCGTCCGCCCCGCATACCGACGCCGAGGGAATGGGCGGTCTCGATCAGATCCAATTCGAAACCCTCGGGGTGATGGTCGAGTCGATCGGCGATGTAGCGCAGAAGCCACACCGAGGACGGCCCCAGCACGGGAAGCCAGAAGCGTTCGACGTACGCGGACCGAGGGTCGTGCCCGAGCTGATCGATGACCGGGTCGGACCAGGTCTCGACGGAGAAGAACGTGGTCGGGAACGCAGGGTCGCTCGTGAGGGTCATGATTCCTCCTGTTGGTCGATGTCCATCGCGACGTTTCGTGATGTTTCGACGACTGTCGACCGTTGGTTCGACGCGGTCAACGGGTCAGAAGGACTGTTCTCCGACCGAACGGGGCTCGATCAGGACGGAGTCGACTCGGGCGGCGAGGCGGCGGAATTCGACGACCGCTCGGCGGGGTCGTCGTTCGCCGGGCGGTCGTTGCCGTGGGCCTGTTCGAGTTCGGTCACCCGCAAACGCAACAAGGTGAGTTGTTCGGCGAGCTCGCGAGTTCGATTCTCGGAACGAGTGAGTTCGTAGGAGAAGTGCACGGCGATCAGCAACAGCAGTGCGAGTCCGAGCAGGATGAGCAACGTGGGTTGGTACCAGATGCCAAGTCGTTCGGCGGTCCAGTCGAGGAGGCCAGGAACCGCGGTGAAGACGACCATCACTGCGCCGAGGCTGATCCACAGCAGCGAGTACTTCGCCTTGAGATGGCGCCGACGCACGAGAATGACGATGCCGATGATGGCGAGCGCGACAAGGACGGCGAGGGAGATGTGCGCGCGCAGACTCATGTGGTCGCCGCCTTCGGCGTGCGCGTCCGACGAGGTGTGTTCGCCAACGAGACCAGAACTCGCAGGTAGTGGTACACGAGGCGGAAGCTGCGATTGGATGCTTGTCCGCCGGCCCGTTCACGCATCGTCACCGGCACCTCCCGAACATCGAAGCCGGCCCGACACGCGAGAACGAGTGCCTCGGCGGAGTCCATGTACTCGATCGGATAGTCGGTGGCGAACAGGGCGAGCACGTCGGCGGT
>CAZMJK010000056.1:6336-9507 GCA_964566555.1 uncultured Bifidobacterium sp.
TATCGGTGAACTTCTGTCCGGCGAGATGTTGGATCGACCATCGAAGAAGTCCCATCGCCGCGCCTCGGCTGCGACCGACGTGGTAGTCGCCGACTCCGGCGAATCGCGAACCGATGACCATGTCGGCGCCGTCATTCAAAGGGTCCAGGATGGTGGCGATCTGCGACGCGTCATGCTGGCCGTCGGCGTCGAACTGGATGGCCCGCCCGTAGCCTCGCTCCACTGCGAAGCGGAATCCGGTGCGAAGTGCGCCGCCGATCCCGAGATTGAAGGGCAGACGGAGACACAGAGCGCCGTTGGCCTCGGCGAGATCGCCGGTGTCGTCGGAGGATCCGTCATCGACGACGACGACATCGAACTCGGGCACGGTGCGGTGGAGTTCGGCGAGGGTCGACGGAAGGGTCTCGTGTTCGTTGAACGCCGGGATGATGACCAGCACCCGATTGCGGTTGTCGACCCTGTCATGCATCGGTCCGCAGGCTACTCCAGACAGTTTTCCCGCTCGGGCTCATCGGGGGAGTGGGGTGTTGCGTCACAATGCGTCGATGGAGATCAGCGAGGGTTCCCCTCTCGACCAGGAATCGATGGCGGAGGCGACGCGTGTACTCGACGCCGCCCGCTCGGTCGCAGTGCTGACCGGCGCGGGAATCAGCACCGATTCGGGAATTCCCGACTTCCGCGGACCGAACGGGGTCTGGACGAAGAACCCCGGTGCGGAGAAGCGGTCGACCATCGACCACTATCTGTCGGACCCGCAGGTCCGACAGGCCGCGTGGAGGATCCGAGTCGAATCGGAGATGTTCGATGCGCTGCCGAACGACGGGCATCGTGCGCTCGTCGAACTCGAACGCTCCGGACGTCTCCACACACTGGTGACACAGAACATCGATGGACTGCACGTCATCGCCGGAAATGATCCCGACAAGGTCGTCGAGATCCACGGAACGGTCCACCGTTGGGAATGTGTCGACTGTGGTGCACGCGGTCCGATGGAGGACGCGCTCGATCGCGTACGCGCGGGTGAGGTCGATCCTCCGTGCGCGATCTGTGGGGGGATCATGAAGTCGGCCACGATCATGTTCGGGCAGTCGCTGGTGACGGCAGATCTGATGCGGGCCGAGCGGGCGGCGATGGAGGCCGACGTGTTGGTGGCGGTGGGGACCAGCCTCTCGGTGTATCCGGTGGCGTCGATGGTGCCGATCGCCCTCGAGGCCGGTCGAGCGGTCGTGATCGTCAATGCCGAGCCCACGCCCTTCGACCATCATGCGACAGCGGTGATCCGGGGCTCGGCATCGGTCGTTCTCCCCGCGATCCTCGGTCGATCCTGAACTGTTCGGGTCGAGAGGTGGCAGAAAGTTGACCTACTCGGTAGGGTTTTGACTCCGAACGGCAGGTTCGGTCCCCCGAGCAGCAAAGGCGCATCATGGCGACTTTCCGTGACCTTCTGTCCCAGACCAAGAGCCAGATCACCGAGATCGAACCGGCGCAGGCCGAGGAACTTCGGGCGCTGCCCGACACGGTGTTTCTCGACGTCCGTGAGCCCGATGAGTTCGAACAGGGAGCCATTCCCGACGCGATCTTCATCCCGCGCGGACACCTCGAGGCGCAGGTCGAGAGTCGCATCCCTGATCGCGACGCGAAGGTCGTGGTGTTCTGCGCAGGCGGTGTGCGATCGGCGTTCGCGGCGAAGACGCTCGGCGAGTTGGGGTACACCGATGTCCTCTCGATGAACGGCGGATTCAATGCGTGGAAGGACCAGGGTCGGGAGTGGTCGGCACCGCGTACGTTGACTGCCGAACAACGGAATCGCTATCAGCGGCACCTGCTCCTTCCCGAGGTTGGTGAAGAGGGGCAGTTGAAACTGCTCGACGCAAAAGTTCTCCTCCTCGGCGCTGGCGGACTCGGTTCTCCCTCGGCGTTGTATCTGGCCGCAGCCGGCGTGGGCACGATCGGCATCATCGACATGGATGTCGTCGACGAGTCCAATCTTCAGCGCCAGATCATTCACAACATCGAACGCGTCGGGATGCGCAAGGTGGATTCGGCGGCCAAGACGCTGCAGTTGCTGAACCCCGAGGTAAACGTGGTGACGCACGACATGCGGCTCGACGCGTCGAACGTCGTCGAACTCCTCTCGTCCTACGACCTCGTCGTCGATGGTGCGGACAACTTCCCCAGTCGCTATCTCCTCAACGATGCGTCACTCAAGACGGGTACCCCCGTCGTGCACGGGTCGATCTTCCGATTCGAGGGGCAGGTCACGGTGTTCCTGCCCCATGACGGCCCGTGCTACCGGTGCTTCCTCCCAGAACCCCCTCCACCGGAATTGGCGCCGTCCTGCGCCGAGGCCGGGGTCCTGGGCGTGTTGCCCGGCATCGTGGGGTCGATCCAGGCGATCGAAGCCATCAAGCTCCTTCTCGGGCTCGGAGATTCCCTGTCGGGCCGACTGATGGCGTACGACAGCCTCGAGCAGTCGTTCATGACCTACAAGATCCGTCGCGATCCGAAGTGCCCTGCATGCTCGATCGAGCCCGATGAGATCGTCATCGCCGAGTACGACCAGTACTGCACGCCTCATAACGCCCATTGAGGAAGTGACACTGGGACCGCGTTCGATGCGCGACCGTTCTCGCCGGAGTCGGTTGGGGTGTCGGATCGGCGCGCTGGTGGTGTCGGTCGTTCTCCTCGGGTCATGCGCGTCGGTGGGGTCGAACTCGACCGACCGATCGGATGTGATGTGGGACGGTGCCAACTGGATGCGCGATCTCGCCCCTCGTCTCGGCGATCGCCCGTTGTCGGAATTGGTGATCCCCGGCACGCATGACTCGGGCACCTTCTCCTTCTCGATGGATGGTCTGCGCATCGCGGAACGTCAGAACGACACGCAGACGGCACAGTTCCAAGGGCTTCCCGACGAGTTCGTCCTCGGCACCCAGGTGACGCAGACCCAGACGTGGACCGAACAACTCGATGCGGGAATCCGGTACTTCGATTTCCGGGTCGTCTGTGAGCCCGACGGTCTGTTCATCGTGCATACCTATCGCGGGCAACCGGTTGACCGGGCGCTCTCCGAGATCGCGTCGTGGATGCGGGCTCATCCGAAGGAAGTGCTTTTCCTCGATGTGCAGAAGAACTACGGATGCACGGAGATGACGTTGAGCTCCGACGGTC
>CAZMJK010000057.1:0-6666 GCA_964566555.1 uncultured Bifidobacterium sp.
CCCCCGGTGTGACCGAAGCCACAGGTCGGAAACTAGGCAGCGCCTACCGACCTGTCAACATTCTTGAGACTAGGCGACCCGGTTCGAAGTCGTGAACCGCAGGCCGCCGTTCCGGAGCGATCGCCACCCGTCACGACGTCGTGTGCCACTGACCCCGGGCTTCGAGTACCGCTCGCAACGCGGCGGGACGATCGGTCATGATTCCGTCGACGCCCAGATCGAGGAGTCGGTGCATCTCCCCGTCATCGTCGATGGTCCAGAGATGCACGGGAAGTCCATGCTCATGGGCGGCGCGGATGAAGCGCGGATCCACGAGGCGCACACGGCCGGAGTGGGTCGGTACCTGCAGACAGTCGCCGACGGGAATGGAACGCCCCACGCCGAAACTCATCGCACGAACCTTGGCCACTGCCTTTGGACCCATCGAGGTGCAGACCTCCGGACCGAGCAGGGATCGCACCCGCTCGAGACGACGGTCGGAGAATGAACCGATACAGACCCGATCGAGGACGTGAAGTCGTTTGAGGAGTCCTACGAGGGGATCGACGACGGTGTCGTGCTTCGCGTCGATGTTGATTCGAAGTGAGGGCCAGGTCGTGAGCAGTTCTTCGAGCAGGGGAATCGGTGCTCGAGCGTCGATCCTGGCCCGTGAGACCTCGTCCCACGTGAGGTCCTCGATCGCTCCGGTGCGATCGGTGACCCGATCGAGGTGGTCATCGTGGAAGGCGACGATGACGCCGTCGCGAGTGACGTGGGCGTCGGTCTCGACGTAGCGGTCGAACGCCTCCATGGAGTTCTCGGGCCAGTCCCCGGCGCCACCGCGATGGGCGAAGGCGATCGGCACGGATTGGGCGAGGAACGGGTGGGGTTCGGAAGACACAGGCGAACCGTAGACCGACGAGACGGGGGAGTTGCGAGGACGCGCCGATACCCTTTCCGGGGTGGAGACGGACCGGTTCGCGATCCTGATGGCAAGCGAGGAATCGTCGATCGCCGTCGACGAAGCGGCTCTCGTCATCGCCTCCCATTTCCACGAAGGAATGGACGTCGAGGCGCAACTGGCCGTTCTGGACGAACTCGCCGTCGGATGTGGCCCGTCGCTTGACGACGTGATTGGCCGCGTCTTCGGCGAGTTGGGCTTCATGGGGAACTCCTGCGGTTACTACGACCAGCAGAACTCGTTCCTCGATTCGGTACTCGACCGACGTCTTGGGATCCCGATCACGCTCTCGATCGTGCTCGTGGCGATCGCTCGTCGAGCGGGCCGAGCAATGGTCGGCGTGGGAATGCCGGGACATTTCCTCACCCAGGATGTCGAGACCGGTCGTTTCATCGACGCATTCGATGGTGGAGCGCTCCTCGATGAACACGGTTGCCAACGACTGTTCAGTCAGCTCCACGGTCCCGATGCTCGTTGGCATCCGTCGTTGCTCACCCCGGTCGGTCCACGCAACATCGTGCGGCGCATGCTGAACAATCTCGCCCAGATCGCTCTCGTCGAGGGAGATCGAACCTCTCGCATCATCGCCACCCGCCTCCGGAGCCTCCTCCCCGACGCGTCGATCGGTGAACGAACGGAACTTGCCCGCGCCTACGAGAGCGCCGGCGATTTCGGTAGGGCGTCATGCGTTCTCGAGGCCGTCGCCGCCGACGCGCCACCGGCCGAGGCCGATGGTCTTCGCTTCGCCGCCGCCGAGCTTCGGGCCCGACTCAACTGACTCGTTCTCGGAGGAAGCCGAACTGCGGCTCCGCCAATCTGGGTTCAGTCCGAACGGCCACCCCCGATAGCGTGTCGGTATGACCCGTCGCACGAAGATCATCGCCTCAATCGGACCTGCGTCAGATGATCCGCGCGTGCTGAAGGGCCTCATCCAGTCGGGGATGGACATCGCCCGTATCAACCTGTCCCACGAGTCGCTGGACCTCGCACTCGAGCGGTATCACCGGATTCGAGCGGTCGCCGCCGAGCTGGGCCGACCCGTCGGCATCCTCGCCGACCTCCCGGGTCCGAAGGTGAGGTTGGGCAAGTTGCCGGGTGACGGCGTGCTCCTGGTCGACGGCCAGGAGTTCTTCATCACGCCGGGTACCGATGCGAGCACCACAGACGTGTTCCAGGTCGACTACGAGGATCTCCTCACCGACATCCACGAGGGTGACCAGTTGGTCTTCGGTGACGGGGCGGTGCAGGTGCAATCGCTCGGCCGACAGGGAGATCGACTGCGAGTTCGCGTGAATCATGGCGGCCATCTGACAGGACGGCCAGGCATCCACATCCCTTCCGATCGACTGCGTATCGCGACACCCACGCCTGAGGATCTTCGATTCCTCGACGCCTTCGTCGACGTTGGTGTCGACATGGTGGCGCTCTCCTTCGTGCGATCGGCTCACGATGTTCGACGTGTCGGCGTTGAACCCGCCCCCCGTGGACCCATGGTCGTGGCGAAGATCGAAACCCGAGCCGCGGTGCAGTACCTCGCCTCGATCGTCGAGGTGGCGGACGCGGTCATGGTCGCACGTGGCGCTCCCGGTTCGGAGTTCCCGATCGAGGAACCGCCGCATCTGCAGAAGGAGATCATTCGGCGCGGCATCGCCGCCGGACGTCCGGTCATCACGGCGACGCAGATGCTCGAGTCCATGATCCACTCGCCGAGCCCGACACGGGCCGAGGCCTCCGACGTCGCCAATGCCGTGTTCGACGGTTCCTCGACCGTCATGTTGTCGGGAGAGACGGCGATCGGCGACGATCCCGAACACGTGGTCGATGTCATGTCTCGAATCGCAGCCCGCGCCGATGAGAAGTTCGATTACACAGGCTGGCCCTCTCTCCTTGCATCACTCCAGTTGTCGACCGGCGACAACGCCGAGTCCCGTGTGACCAATGCGGTCACCTCGGCCGCGCAACGAGCGGCGAGCGAGATCGGGGCGGCGGCCATTCTCTGCATCTCCCAGAGCGGATTCACGGTGCGTTCGGTGGCTCGGTTCCGACCCAGAGCGAAGATCCTCGGTTTCTCCTCCGATCCGAGGACCGTGGCGCAGCTCACCATGAGTTGGGGAACCACCCCCTATCTGCTCGAAGCCACCGCGAGCGCCGATGAGCTGACCGAGGAGGCGATCTCCTTGGCTCTCGCCAAGGGAGAGATCCACTCCGGGGACCTCGTCGTCGTGGTCGGTGGTTCTCGTTTCTCGAAGGGTCGTGTCACCGACACGGTTCGCGTCATCGAGGTGCCTTGAGATGTCTGAACCACGGCCCGTCAACCTCTCCACCTCCGGACCCCCCGAAACGGTGCTCCCGGAGGAGTCCGCCGAATTCCGACACGCGCTCGAGCAGGCCCGACGAAGCGACAGCGACCGGCTCACGGCGATCCGTGCGGTCGCGGCACGGTCACCGCGTTCGAGCGCGGTGTGGGCGGCGATGGGGGAGAACGCCTCGAGTCCGATCGAGGCCTATGCCTATTTCCGTGTCGGCTACCACCGCGGGCTCGACACACTCCGGGCGAACGGATGGCGCGGTTCGGGCTATGTCCGCTGGGACCACCCCTCGAATCGGGGGTTCCTTCTCTGTCTGTATGGATTGGCAATGCAGGCGGCGGCCATCGGAGAGGTCGACGAGGCCGAGCGATGCGAACTCTTCCTGCGCCAGTGCGACCCGTCGTGGCCCCCGGTCGAACTGCGTGACGCCTAACTCGAGTCGATGGAGTTCTCCGGAGCGATCCTGACCGGTGGTGCTTCCCGACGCCTGGGGCAGGACAAGACACGCGTACGGGTCGCGGGTGTTCCACTCACCGAGATCGTGGCCCGCAGTCTGGCCAGCGCCGGTGCGGGCGAGGTCATCGCCATTGGGGGTGCGGCCACGTTGGTCGATGAGGTCGATTCATTGACCCGATGGATCCCCGACGCATTCCCGGGTCAAGGTCCTCTGGGGGGCATCGTCACCGCCTTCCGTGAGGCTCTCTGCGATGTGCTCGTGGTGCTGGCGTGCGACACACCCGAGATCGATTCGACCACTCCGTCGCGCTTGGTCGATGCGCTCCAACGCAACGAATCTGCGGCGGTTGCGTTCGCCGTCGTCGACGAGCGCGAGCAACCCTTGACGGCGGCATGGCGGATCTCACGATGTGGATCGATCCTCGAGGAGGCATTCGAACGTGGGGAGCGCGCCCCACGCAATGTCCTCCCCCTCATCGACGCCGTCGCGGTCACATCGATTCCTTCCAGCGCCGTCGCGGATGTCGATCGACCGTCGGATCTCGACCGCTACGCTCGGTGACGTCGTCCCGACCCAGTTGAGGAGAACTCGTGGCAAGCGTTCCGGAAATCGATCTTTCGACGCTCGAAGAACGAATGAGCGAGCCCTACGTTCTCGTCGACGTGCGGGAGGACGATGAGTACCTCGACGGTCACGTGGCTGGAGCACACCCGGTCCCGTTGGCGACGATCCCGGAGCGGTTCTCGGAACTCCCGAGCAACGGACCCGTCTATGTGATCTGCGCTCTCGGCGGGAGAAGTGCTCGAGCCGTGGAGTTCCTCCGTGCCCAGGGCATCGACGCGTTCAACGTCGCCGGCGGAACCCAAGGCTGGATCGACAGCGGTCGAGATGTCGTCCGTGGGCCATCACCAACCTGACGGGGTCTCGTGACTCAGGCACCATTTCGAATCATCACCGACGACACCGAGTTCGCTCGGGTCATCGAGGATCTTGGGACGCAGTCGAGTTATGCACTCGACACGGAATTCCATCGAGAGCGCACGTATTTCCCGAAGCTGGCACTCGTGCAGATCGCGTGGCCGGGCGATCTCGTGCTCGTGGATCCTCTTGCGGTGGACCTGCGACCGTTCGCCGAGATCCTCGCTGGTGATTCGATTGCGGTGCTCCATGCAGCAGATCAGGATCTGGAGATCCTCGAACTGGTCTGCGGCACGGTGCCGAAGCGCCTCTTCGACACGCAGATCGCCGCAGGGTTCCTCGGGCTCAGCACGCCGTCGCTCACCACGGTGTACGAGCGCTTCGTCGATTTCCGCGTCGGGAAGGGGGATCGCCTCACCGATTGGTTGCAGCGGCCACTGACCGACAGCCAACTCACCTATGCCGCCAACGACGTCGCCCGCCTCCTCGACGTGCGGGATCGCATCGTCGAGCAACTCGAACAGCGAGGACGACTCGAATGGGCACTCGACGAGTGCGAGTTGCAGCGCATCCGCGTGCGCGGCCAGCGAAATCCCGACGACGCGTGGCGTCGGATCAAGGAGGCGCGTCAACTGCGGGGTTCGTCGCGATCGGTCGCACGTTCCCTCGCGGCGTGGCGCGAGCGACGGGCAGCGGCGCTCGATATTCCCGTTCGCTACGTCCTCTCCGACATCGCGCTCACCGGTATCGCTCAGCGTCCGCCGAAAGACCGACGTGAACTCGAGAAGATCCGTGGGTTCGATCGGGGCGCCCGAGACGATGTGGTCGCCGAGATCCTCCGAGCCGTGGCGGAGGGACTGGCCGATCGCACTCCGCTACACGACGAAACAGTCCCCGGTGGCGTCGATCGCGATCTCCGCCCCGCGATCGCCCTGCTCTCGGCGTGGGTCTCCCAACTGGCACGGGATCTCGAGATCGACGCCGCGCTCTTGGCGACTCGGGGCGATATCGAGGCGTTCCTCCGAGGTGACGACACGGCCCGACTGGCGAACGGTTGGCGCCAGGAACTGGTGGGACGGCCGGTCCGGCGTCTCCTCGAGGGCGGCGCGGCCGTGGCCTTCGATGGCAACGGGGAGCTCGTCATCGAGGAACGGTCCCGGACCCCACTCGCGTGAGCCTCCCTCGGGAGATGCCACGCCGAGACCCCGCCGGGCGATACACTCTCCCGGCAATCTCACCGACGGGAGTTGACCGTTGAAAAAGGGTCGACATCGGCGTTTCGAGGAAGCGAGAGCCCTCAAGCGCACCAACGACAACCTTGATGCGATCCTCGACGCTCGCGACGCCGAACCGTGCCCCGAGTGTGGGGCCGATCCGGGCCACGACCACTCGTCGTGGTGCATGTACGACGCCGACGCTGACCGCGACGAGAGCGCCTGGCCGTCCTGAACTTCCCATCGGTCCCTCACCGGTGGACCGACCTGAAAGACACTCGTGCCCCCCTCAGACTCCCTCCCGCTGCGTAGCGGCGCGCCCGTCGCCCACGTCGATCACGGCAAGACCACCCTCGTCGATGCCCTTCTTCGCGCCACTGGAACGTTCGGCGATCACCAAGCCGTTGTCGACCGGGTGATGGACTCGAACGATCAGGAGCGCGAGCGCGGCATCACCATTCTCGCCAAGGCGGCATCGGTCACCTGGAACGACATCCAGATCAACCTGGTCGACACTCCGGGTCACTCCGATTTCGGGGGAGAGGTCGAGCGGGCCCTGTCGATGGTCGATGGCGTGATCCTCCTCGTCGATGCCGCCGAGGGGCCCCTCCCACAGACCCGTTACGTGCTGTCGAAGGCCCTCGGTCTGGCCCTTCCGACGGTGGTCGTGATCAACAAGGTGGACCGGCAGGATGCCCGTCCCGAAGAGGTGCTGGACGAGATCTATCAACTCTTCCTCGACCTCGATGCCAACGAGGAGCAGATCGAGTTCCCGATCATCTCGGCCATCGCTCGCGACGGCAAGGCGGTCGCCGGAATCGGCATGCC
>CAZMJK010000057.1:6676-9427 GCA_964566555.1 uncultured Bifidobacterium sp.
CGAGACGATCCCGGCGCCCTCCGGTGACCCCTCCGCCCCGCTTCAGGCCATCGTGACCAACCTCGATGCCTCCGAGTACCTCGGTCGGTTGGCCATCGGTCGCGTCGTCCAAGGCACGCTCCGACGGGGTGAACAGGTCGCATTGTGCGAAGAGGACGAGGGTCAGAACCCCTTGCGTCGGAAGTTGACCCAACTGATGGCGTTCTCCGGTATCGGTCGACTGGAGGTGGACGAGTTGCCCGCCGGGGACCTGTTCATTGTGGCGGGCTTCCCGGAAGTCGAGATCGGGGACACCCTGGCCGATCCGATCACTCCCGTCCCGCTCCCGCGACTGACGGTCGATGAACCGGTGCTGCGAATGACCTTCGGAGTGAACACCTCGCCCTTGGCCGGCAAAGAAGGGCAGTTCCTCACGTCTCGACACCTCCGCGATCGCCTCGATCGCGAAATTCTCGGCAACGTGTCGATCAAGGTGGAGCCCACCGATTCCCCGGACATCATCGAGGTCTCGGGTCGCGGTGAACTCCAACTCGCCGTTCTCATCGAAACCATGCGCCGTGAGGGCTACGAGCTGCAGGTGAGTCGACCCGAAGTCATCGTGAAGGACATCGATGGGAAACGGCACGAACCACTCGAACGAGCGGTGATCGACGTTCCCGACGACCACGTGGGCACCGTCACCCAGGCACTCGCGCCGAGGAAGGGCAGGGTGACCGACCTCCGCCCGGGCGATACCGGTCGAACCATCGTCACGGTCGAGGCGCCGGCGCGTGGACTCATCGGTTTCCGGTCGCAGCTGCTCACCGCCACTCGCGGGACCGCACTCATGCACCAACACAATGCAGGGTGGGTCGCGTGGGTTGGTGAACTCCCCACTCGAAAGGGGGGAGCGATGATCTCCGATCGCGAAGGAACCTCGACGGGTTACGCGATCGGCAATCTCCAGGAGCGGGGCGAGATGTTCATCGGCGCCGGTGAAGCGGTCTACGAGGGAATGATCGTGGGCGAGAACGCCCGAAGCGACGACATGATGATCAACATCGTGCGCGAGAAGCAGAAGACCAACATCCGGACGCACTCTGCCGATGAGGCCATCAAGTTGGTCCCACCTCGCGAGGTGACCCTGGAGAACGCGATCGAGTTCATCGCCGACGATGAACTCGTGGAGATCACCCCTCAGTCGCTCCGCCTTCGCAAGCGAATCCTCAAGGAATCGGATCGGCGGAGACTGAACAAGAAGTAGCGGTCAGGCGTCCGAAGCGGAGGCCCGTTTGACCGACGGATGCGGGAGGAACACCTCGGTGCCGCGACTCTCGATCAGCTCCACGATGCGGTCATACGCTCCCTGACCGACGAGAGCGATGATCTCGTCGCGACTCGAGACGTACACCGGAACCGAACCCACGAAGGCTCGAGGGTCCTCGGTGCACCACCAGTGGAAGTCGTCGCCACCCTCGCCCCAGTCGCGCCGCTTCCACTCCCGCAAGATGTTGGTCTCGTGTTCGTTGTCATCGATGTGGAAGTCCAGTCGGATCGGCACTTGCCAGCACACCTCCGGCTTCCAGTCGATGAAGTTCTCGCCGCGTGATTGCGCAGCAGTGTGGAACGCGCAGCCGGCCCCTCCAGGGAAGTCCGGGCGATTGAGGAAGATGCAGGCGCCCTCGTGGCGCCTCGTGACCCAATCCCCGTGGTCCTTCACGATCGGTCCTCCGAGCTCCCGCGCCACCTCCTTGAACTGCCATTCATCGTCGCGAAGTCGTGGATAGACCTCGGCAACTCGTTTCCGGTCCTCCTTGTCGGAGAAATGGGCGCCGTGGGAGCAGCATCCGAACATCTTCTCGGGGGCCGGGTGGTCCTCGATTCCGAGACACCCAGCTCCGTAGATGCAGGTCCATGAACTGGAGAGCCACGTCACGTCGAACGTGTAGGTCTCTCCATCGAGATCGAACGAGATCCACTCGTGCACATCGTCGTCGCTGATCTCGCTGCGCTGCCTTGCCATCTGGTCGTCCAATCACCGCTCGACATTCGAACGTCGAGACCCTAGTGGCTCGGTGTGTCGCAATCGGTGAGTAATGATGTCGACATGGCCGGCGAATTCGACGACATACGCGCTCGACTCGAAGCGATCGCTGAGGAGTTGGCCGACCTCGCGATCGTGCGTCTTCGCGAGTCGATCGATGCCGGCGGTCATGAACTCCCCGTGGACGAGAAGCGTCTCACTCGTGCCCGGCGAGCAGTGGAGAAGGCGATCGGGCTTCTCGACGAGCCCGACGACACGTTCGACTGAGTCAGGCCTTGGCCAGTCGGTCGTAGAGCGTCGTGCGCTGCTCCGCCACGCGCCCGATCGGAGCGACGAGTTCCTCGAAATCCTGAGGTTCCATGCCCTGGCCATGATCGGCCCCCGCCGCACGACTGATGTTCTCGTCCATGAGCGTTCCACCAACGTCGTTGGCGCCGGACTGGAGTGCCTGTCGGGCTCCGTTGACGCCCAACTTCACCCATGAGGTCTGGATGTTGTCGATCAGCCCGTGGTACGCGATTCGTGGCACCGCGTGCATCAGCAAGGTCTCGCGGAATGTCGGACCCCGGCGCGCCCGCTTCTGGAGATAGAGCGGCGTGGCCATGTGCACGAAGGGGAGCGGGACGAATTCCGTGAACCCTCCGGTCTCCCGTTGCAACTCCCGTGTACGCACGATGTGACGAGCCCAATGGATCGGCCGTTCGACCGAACCGAACATGATCGTGATG
>CAZMJK010000058.1:0-3818 GCA_964566555.1 uncultured Bifidobacterium sp.
CAGGCCTGAAGTGGCTCGGCGAGGACAAGCCGGCCCTCGGCGCCGGCAAGGTGAACCTCGTTGACGTTGGGGATCTCGGTGCGCCCGTGCTCGACGAGCCCCATGATCTCCGTATAGAAGCGAACCGACTCCTCAAGATCGCTGACCGCGATACAGAACTGCCCAACCGTTGAACCCATGTGTCCCCCCAAGTGGTGATGTGATCTCCGCAAGGTAGCGGAAGCGCCAACCCGGTGCGCCCAGCCTCGAACTACCGACTCGGTTCATCATGCACAAGGGCAGCAGCGGAACATCGTGGTGTGTCAATCTTTCGAAGCGTTCCCCGGGGAACAGGGGCGACGAGGTCGACGACGAGAAGGTAGGCGATGCATGTCTGATCAACCGCGAGCCGATGCCGAGCGATATCAGCGAGGTGTCGAGAAGTATCGCGAGGTCTACGGTCCCGACCTCCCACTTGCACCGCACGGTTCATCGGATTTCTTCGATCTGATGATCGGGCACCTCTTCGGCGAAGTTTGGACCGGTGAGGCGCTCGACGTCCCTGCCCGCCGACTCGTCGTCATGGGTGTGCTGGCGGCTCAACACGAGTTCGAGACCCTGGGGATCCAGTTCTCGAGTGCTCTTCGAACTGGAGAACTGACCGCTGCCCAGGTGCGCGAGCTGGTCATCCAACTCATCCCCTACGTCGGCTACCCCAGCAGCGGAGCGCTCTTCCGAGTTTCCGAAGCAGCGATCGCAAACTTTGAGGGCCACGCATGAGCACCGTTGCGGTGATCGGTCTCGGTCAGATGGGCGGGCCGATGGCCGCCAACATCATCGAGGCCGGGCACACCACCGCCATCTTCGATGTCAACGCCACGGCCCTCGAACGGTTCGCCGATGGCCCCGCTCGACTCGCTACGTCGCCCGCCGACGCTGGAAACGACGCCGAGATCGCGTGCGTCGTCGTCTTCGACGACGCACAGACGCGTTCAGTGGTGGCTGGTGATGACGGTCTTCTGCGCTCGATGCGCCCGGGTTCGGTGATCGCGCTCCATTCGACGATCGCGCCGGAGACGTTGCGGGAACTTGCCGACCACGCATCGAAACAGGGCGTCGCCGTGATCGACGCCGGAATCAGCGGTGGCGAGACCGGTGCGACGGCGGGGACCTTGCTCACCATGGTGGGCGGGCCGGCCGAGGCGATCGATCTCGCCACCCCTGCATTCGAAGCGTTCTCGAAGGAGATCATCCACGCCGGTGCGCTGGGCGCGGGACTTTCGCTCAAGCTCGCTCGCAATGCCACCGGCTACTCGTTCATGGCGGCCATCCACGAGGCCATGGCTCTCGCCGTCGCTGCCGGAGTTGAACTCGATGTGCTGCAGCACACCATCTCGTCCACCGGGGTCTTCGATCAAGCCCTCTCCCCCTTCCTCTTCGGTGGCCCCACCCCCCTCGACGATGACGCCCCCGACTCGTTACGGAATCTCCTCGTCCACCTCGCCGCCCTCGGAGAGAAGGATCTCGATCAGGCACTCAGACTTGCCGCCGAACTCGCGGTGACGGCACCTCTCACCGAGACCACGAGAGCAACGTGCCGGCGCGTCGCCCGCCTTTGAGCCCAACGGAAGGAGCACGATGACACTCACGCTTTCTGAGGTGGCTGGATCGATCGGCGCCTCGATCACCGGCGTCGACCTCCGGTCTCTCGATGAAGAATCGTTCGAGGAACTCCATCAGGCATGGTTGCGCCACCACGTCCTGTTCTTCCCCGGGGCCCATCTTTCCCCGATCGAACAGCGCGACTTCGCGCGACGTTTTGGTGCCCTCGAGATCCATCCGCTGACCGAGAAGCTCGAAGCCACTCCCGAAGTGACGCTGCTCCACAGCGACCGGGGCGGTCGGGCCGATGTGTGGCATACCGATGTCACCTTCACCGAGAACCCACCGATCGCTGCAGTCCTGCAACAGATCAGCGGTCCAGATGCTGGGGGTGACACGATGTGGGCCAACCAGTTCGCCGCGTTCGACGCGATGTCGCCTTCGATGCAGGAGTTCATTCGACATCTCACTGCCATCCACACCGCGTGGCCACAGGGACACCCGGAGTTGAGGGCGGAGCGTCCCGTCGTCATTCGTCATCCGGAGTCCGGGCGCGATGCCCTCGCTGTCAATCGACTCTTCACCACTCGCATTCCCCAACTCGAACAGACGGAGAGCGACGCCCTCCTCGCCCATCTCTTCGCCTGGGGCGAACGACCGGAATTCACTTGCCGGTGGACCTGGTCACCGGGTGACCTCGCCATCTGGGACAACCGCTGCACACGTCATTACGCGATCGGTGACTACGACACCGAGCGAGTGATGCATCGCGTCACCATTCTCGGAGACTACGAGGCCCATGACCACACCACAGAGGTCATGGCCCATCACCCAGACGGAAAGCTCTCGGCGCGGACTGCTTTCCTCAAGAACTGATCGAGGCGTCGGCATTCTTTGCCCACCATTCGGCAAAGCACGTGAAGTCGTTCGTCCAGCTGCCACCCGATATCGACCTATCGGTCCAGGCTTGCGATCTGTCCGCGTCGTTCAAGTTCGTGAAGCAATTCATGATCGACCGTTGGTTCAAGGCGCGATTTGTGAACTCGATGCGTACCTTTGAGGGCAGCTGTTTGTCACCCACCATGAGCCTCTGCGTGGCCTGCAACTTCATCGGGGTGAATGAGATCGATATTCCAACGTCGCCTCGTCGCCATCGCGTGATCTCATCGCCAATACGAGAAAGCCCTTGCTCAATACCCGGGCTCGAAGTGTTGAACGTGGCTGCATGTGCGACAAGTTCGGTCTCGGTAAGGGTGATCAGAGAACATTCAGGAGCGGCAAGCGTTGACGCAAACCACGTGCGAAGGCCGAATCCTTTTCCAGCCGAGAAGAGAGGTCCTGCTTCACGGGCCATCGCAGCGCCCGAGTAGTTACCGACTTTGCCATCCATTGGGTACTTGGAGCCGGGAAAGAGCAAGGCAGCGAACAGCCAAGGTCCACCAGCACACCAAGAAACCGTGTCCTCAAACCATCCCATTTGATACTGCTCCTTCGCTCCGGAGAAGGCAATGGGAGAGAGAGTATCTGGAGGCACAGTTAAGATTCAGCGACCAACAAGGGGGAATCCGTGAAAGAGCTTCGAGGCAAGGTAGCGGTGATCACCGGCGGTGCCGGCGGCATCGGTAAGGCGATGGGCGAACGCTTCCTCGGTGAGGGCATGAAGGTCGTCGTCTCCGATCTCAAGGCGGAGCAGTTGGAGTCGGCGGTCGACGAGCTGAGCGGCGATGGTCGTGAGGTGATCGGAATCCCGGCCGATGTTTCGAGCCTCGAATCGGTTGAGGCCCTTCGCGATGCAACGCTTGGCCATTTCGGCAAGGTCCACGTCGTCTGCAACAACGCCGGGGTGGCCTCGGGAGCCCATGGTCGACTCTGGGAGCACGAGATCAATGACTGGCGTTTCGCATTCAGCGTTCACGTCTACGGCGTCATCAACGGGATCAATGCCTTCGTTCCGACTCTGCTGGCCCAGGACGAGGAAGCTCACATCGTCAACACGTCGTCGAACAACGGCGGCTTCTCCCCGATCGCGATGTCGCCGACCTACGCAACATGCAAGGCGGCGGTCGTCACCCTCAGTGAATGCCTCTACGGACAACTTCACGAGGTGAACCCGAAGATCGGAGTCTCGGTGCTCTTCCCGACGGGAAAGACCAAGGGTGTCCTCAACACCGGGATCTGGGCCGCAGCCGAACGCCCTCCGGGCTACGAGGCCGACGCCCCGATTGATCACACGCACA
>CAZMJK010000058.1:3828-9382 GCA_964566555.1 uncultured Bifidobacterium sp.
CAGGTCGTCGAGGGCCTCTATGCGAATCGTTTCTGGATGGTGGAAGAGGGGCGCTTCGAGGATTCGGTCAACGAACGTACCCAGATCATCTTGAACAGGGCCGCACCGCTCTACCAGCGTTGATCCGATGAACGAATTGATCCTCGACTCCCTGCAACGCCGCATGGCGGCAATGCACTCGCTCTACTACCAGGCCGTGGGCTCCATGGATCTGGAACACGTCAATCACTTCGAACGGGAACATGTTCTCCCCATCGCTTTCTCGCTCTTCCATTACACGAATCAGGAAGACGGCAACTTCATGTTCCTCACCGGTGAACTCCCCATCTGGAACGACGAGTGGCAATCACGAGTTCGCATGGCGATCAACGATCACGGCAAGGAGCGAACGGTGGCCGAAATGGTCCACCAGCGAATCGGCGATTTCGAAGCGTTCAAGGACTACCAGCGAGCGGTGTTCGATCGCACTGAGGCCTACCTCGCAACGATGGACCCGGCCGACTTCACTCGTCTCGTGATCGCTCGACCGTTCCCTCCGCAGGTGGCGTCCACCTACAGCGCACGCGTCGCCGGTCCGGAAGGGATCACCGTACTCGACGGTTTCGAGTGCTGGCTCTACCAACACGGCCTCCGTCACATGGGAGAGATCGAACTCGCGCGAGGCCTCGTGGGCCTCGGCGGTATGACGAGTTGATCCGACGCGTGAGCTAGAGCGCCACCCTTCGCGGCAGATCCGATTCCCGAATCGTGGCCGCCCAGGGATAGCGCATGGGAGTGATCCGGTCGTACGGGGCGTCCACGAGGACTGTGGTTTCCGAACGGACTGGCTCGACCTCACGCATCGCGCGAGCCGCGGCTGCGGCGTCTCCTTCGACGAAGACAATGTCCATGTCGAGGCCCTCTCGTAAGCGGGACCCAAGACACCAGACTCCATGCACGAACTCGAGGTCAACCAGCCTCGAGGCGCGCTCCAACGCCTCCTCTCGACCTCCGCGTCGCTGCCGGAGCACCACCCCTGTGTGTCCGACGAATGGGACATCGGCAGGCACGAGCTTCGTCGGAGGCGAGACGAACGCGGCGATGGTCTCGAAACAATCACCTTCCCGAACCGCCTTCTGATCCTCGGGGAAGGCCATTCGACCGGTATCGATCAGTCGCTCGCGCAACGTGCTCATGTCATCGAACGCCACCTGCGGATCGCCAGTCAGGGTGTAGATCGTGATGAACGAGGCTCGTCCGTCTCCGAACGGTGATCCCTCCACCGATTCACGCGCGGCATGAAGCTCAGGTGTCGCCACATACCGATTGGAGAGCATGACCCCCTCGAGCATCACATTCGGCGGCGTGTGCTCGAGGTCGTACCAACGATTCCACTCCTCGATCACCGCGGCATCGCAATCAAGGGCGGCGAAGATGATTCCAGATGGTTCCATTCCTGCAGTCTGACCCACGACATCGGAGTGAAGCGACACCATTCGGTCCCCCCTCCCCTTGCGCGAGAAGGAATCCGAGCTCGGACCGGTACGCTGCCGTTCGTGGACAACGAGGTCATGGAGTCCGAGGATCAGACAGCCATCGACTTCTCCGCACGCCCGTTCTCCTCGCTCGACGAGTTGATCTGGAAGGTGAGTTGGGACGCGCGCCCGAAGTACCGAGGTCGCCTCCACGCCATCTCCGCGTTCCTCGCTCCCCCAGCAGCGATCGCCATCACCGCGATCGCCAAGCCCGGAAGGAACCGAGTCGCCGCCGCGGTCTACGGCCTCGGGATCTGCGCGATGTTCAGTGCGTCGGGCGCCTACCACCGCCTCACGCGGAGCCGGGAGATGGCGAACATCATGCGCCGTCTCGACCATTCGATGATCTACGTGATGATCGCCGGGACATGGACCCCGATCGCGGTGGCGACATTGCCCCGCAAAGAGGCTCGGGCGGTTCTCGCCGCCGTCTGGGGGTCCGCCGGCATTGCCGCCGGCACCAAGGTCCTGCGTCTCGGGGAGACCAACCGAGCCGGATCCTGGTTCTACCCGGTCCTCGGCGTCGCCGGAGTCGTCCTCGCACCAGCGGTCGTCAGGGTCGGGGGTAAACCCGCACTCGTGGGACTCGTCACCGGCGGCGCCGCGTACCTGGGAGGTGCCGCCGTCTTCGCTGCTCAGCGACCCAATCCATGGCCGAAGAAGTTCGGGTTCCACGAGATCTTCCACACCGCAGTCGTGGTCGGGGTGGTGTCCCATTTCCTTGCGATCTGGCGAATCCTCCGGCGATCACGTTGACGCACTCAGGTCACCGCGTCGGATGCACCACCGTCGAATCGCAGATGCGCACCGTTGAGGTGCCACATCGGTTCACTCACCACGAAGGCGACGAATCGACCGACGTCCTCCGGAAAAGGGATGCGCCCCGAGGGGTTGGTCACCCCTGATTCGAGGAGGTGCTGTTCCACCGAACGCCAATCGGTGGCCCGGCCAGACCGTCGGGCCCGATCGGTGAAACGCTCGATCATCTCCGCCGTTGCGATGAGTCCGGGGCTAACGCAATTGACGGTCACCCCGGTGTGGGCGAGGTGCTTCGAGAGCGTCACGGTGATCGACGGCAGCGCGGCTTTCGCGGCGTAGTACTCGGGCAGTCGATCGCCCGGTCGTGTGGCCCCCACGGTCGAGATGAACACCACGCGACCCCAACCGTTGCTGACCATCCCATCGAGGAAGACGTTCGTGGCCCGAACGGCGGTCACGACGTTCGTGTCGTAACTCGAGTGCCACGAGTCAGCGGTGCTTGACGACCAATCGCTCCCGTCGGCGACCCCGTAGTTGTGGATCAGGATGTCGACGCGATCGGCCACCATTTCGACCGAGTTCCGCAGCGAGAGAGCGCCCTCGTCGGTGCGGAGATCACCCGCGACTTCGCAGGCACGTCCGCCCGCGCCCGTGATCGAAGCGACCACATCGGAACCGGCACCGGGTTCGAAGGAGTGGACGAGCACCGTCGCCCCCTCAGAAGCGAGCACCCGAGCGATTCCCGCTCCCGTGCCACGCCATGAACCGGTGACGAGAGCGATTCGGCCAGCGAGTCCGAGATCCATCAGGATCGATCAGTGCGCGGCACGGACAAGTCGTCCGGGACGGGCGCCGGTATCGGCATCGTTCCGTCGGGTGATCACACCATTGACGATCGTGGCCACGTAGCCGGTCGCGTCCTGAAGTATCCGCCGGCCTCCGGCGGGAAGATCATCGCTCGGTCGCGGTGGATGCAGCGCCAGTCGATCGAGGTCGATGACGTTGATGTCGGCGCGCTTGCCCTCCTCGAGGGTCCCGCGGTCTGTCAGCCCCACGACCTCGGCCGTCAGTGCCGACTGCTTGCGCACCACTGACTCGATCGAGAGTCGGGCGCCGCGCGTGCGATCTCTGGTCCAATGCGTGAGCAGATAGGTCGGTAGTGATGCATCGCAGATGAATCGCACGTGCGCGCCACCATCGGAAAGGCCGATCACGGTGTCGGGATGCTCGATCATGACGGCGAGATGATCCTGAGAGGTTTCCGCGTAGTTCGTGAATGCTCCGAGCAGAAGTTCACCACCCGCGATCGAGTCGTAGAGGACCTCCCACGGATCCTTCCCGGTTGCCTCCGCGATTCCGGCGATCGATCGATCACGCGTCGGTTCGTACTCCGGTGGGTCCCCGAGCACGAACAACTTCTCGAACATGAACGCCATGTTGTCGGCGATCGATTCGTATTGCCGATTCGGATCCTCCGGTAGGTTCTCCTCGGAGAGGATCGCAGCCTTCACTTCGGGCTTCTGCAGTTCGACGAGGAGTTCCTCATACGACCGTTCCGATTCGAGTCGACGGAATGTCGGTCGTCGCATCAACCCGTGGTAGGTCGCGACTCCGATCAGCATTCCGCCGGGTCGCCCGGCCACCTGCGGGACCAACTTCGCCCCCTCACTATTGGCCTTCGCCACCGCGGCAAGCTGCGCCTTCCAGAGATCCGGTGCACCCATGGACTGGATCATGAGGAACGAGACGGGTGCACCAGTCCTCTTCGACACCTCGGCCAAGAGGGCGATCTCGCCGATCACGGTGTCGTGATCATCGCCGGTCTCGCCGGTGGGAACCGCCTCGAAGAGACCGCCCCCGGCATCGACCATCGCCTGCGCAAGAGCCACGAGTTCGGTCGAGTTGGCGAACGTACCCGGGACCAGTTCCCCATCAAGGGTTCGATGGTTCAACGAACGCGACGTTGAGACGCCGATGGCACCAGCGGCGATCGATGACCGAACATGCGCCGCCATCTCGTCGATCTCGGCAGGAGTCGGTTCGACATCGAGCGCTCCGCGATCGCCCATCACATACACACGCAGCGGCGCATGGGGAACGAAGGCGGCGATGTCCATCGAATATTCCCGACGACCCAACGCGTCCAGATACTCCGGGAACGATTCCCACGACCACTGGATTCCTTCGTGCAACGCCGTACCGGGGATGTCCTCGACCCCTTCCATCAACTCCACGAGCCAGGTCTCTTTCCCCGGCCGGACGGGAGCGAATCCCACACCGCAGTTTCCGATCACCACCGTGGTGACGCCGTGACTTGCCGAAGGATCGAGAATCGGGTCCCATGTTGCTTGTCCGTCGTAATGCGTATGGATATCGACGAAACCGGGTGCGACGACAAGTCCGGCGGCGTCGATGGTCTCGACTGCAGGACCGTCGAGCGAGGGCCCGATTTCGACAATCAACCCATCTCGAATGCCGATGTCGCCGATGAACCCCGGTGTGCCGGTTCCATCGACGATCGTGCCTTTCACAATCTTCAAGTCGAACATGACATGACCCTCCTCCTGACTACAGCGCGCTCGACGCTCACCACGCAGCAGTGACGTCGTCGATACCGGATCTGGCCCCCGACGGGGCACTCATGATTTCGGAATCACACCGCCGGCCGCCAGCCATCGACCGATGACTTCACCGGCCTCCGCCGGCGAATAGACGTCCTCTTCGTAACTCCACTTCCCGTTGCCGGCGTAGTGGAGGATCGTGTTGACATCGAAGCCGTAGTAACCGTCGTCACCATCGGGCGCCGGAAGGATGTTGGGGATCAACGCGCTGATTCGGTTTCCTTCGACGATCTTGTACGAGACGGGGAATTCCATCGTCGGGAACGGCTGCATCACCCCGTTGATCCATTCCCGAATCTCCGACTGCGACCGGAAGTAGCCGTAATGGTGTTCGCGATAGTGCGCGTCATCGGTGAATTGATCGGCCCACTGGTTCCAGTCACCGGTGGCCACCGCGATCTCACCCCGTTTGCGGTAGTTCTCGAACTCGCGCTCGATCTCCTCACGGGGGAAGACCTCTTGCGGGACCGCGGGCGACCAACCATCGATGCCCTCGAGACTCCGATCCTGAGGTGTCGTGCGAGTTCCGCCGGCTCGGATCCAATCGACGAAAACGCGGCCAGCGTCTTCGGGGTTGTAGTAGTCACCTTCGAACGAGAACTTTCCATCGCCGGCGTATTCGAGGATCGTCGTGTTCGGAAAACCGAAGCGCTGGCCAGT
>CAZMJK010000059.1:0-9158 GCA_964566555.1 uncultured Bifidobacterium sp.
GAAGGGGCTCTCGGCCAGGGCGAAGTCGTTGTGGGGGGTCATATCGAACCCGACCACTACGCCATCAGTCGGGCCCCCGATGGAGTGAGTCCCGATCGGATCGTCGTGACGAACATCGGGCGCAAGGACTTCATGATCACGGAGGATGCCCGCGGCGCTCGCGTTCGGACCGACCTCCACGGACCTGCCGCCACAGAGCCGAGCCTCTCCGCGGTCGAGGCCATCGATCTCGCCGGGATCGGACTCCTCATCGAACAACGGCTCGGCGCACCGCAGGACGTCGAGTGGTGCATCGACGGTGCTGGCCGCATCTGGATCCTGCAGTCCCGGCCCATCACGACGCGTTCGCCCGCCGCAACCCCGGTTACCGCAGCGACATCGGGTTCCGAACCTCCACCTCTCATGCTCCGCGGACTTGCTGCCGCTCCGGGGCGAATCACCGGGACCATCCGCAAAGTGGCGACCCTTGACGATGCTCCTGCGCTTCGCGCCGGTGAGATTCTCGTCACGGAGATGACGACCCCGGAATGGATCGCCGTCATCAGCAGAGCAAGCGGTGTGATCACCGATCGCGGAGGCGTCACCTCGCACGCGGCGATCGTCAGCCGTGAGCTCGGGGTTCCTGCCGTGGTGGGCACCCGGATCGCGACCCAATCGCTCATCGATGGCGAAACCGTCACCGTGGATGGGGCCTTGGGCACCGTTGAACGACTGGGCGCTACCGCCCCCAACCACACCCGACCGGTGGCCGAGGCAACTCCGAGTGCTGAGTCGGTCGATGATCAGACTCGAACAAAGGTGTTCGTCAATCTCTCCCACCCGCGCAATGCACGTGTCGTCGCCCAGACTCCCGGAGTTGCAGGTGTTGGACTACTCCGGGCCGAGTTCCTCCTGACGCAGGCCCTCGGAGGAGTCCACCCAAAAACGTTGATCGCCGCCGGCCGCTCCGACGAGTTCGTCGACGTCCTTGCGAATGCCCTCGAAGAGATCGCGGTGCCGTTCGGGGATCGCCCCGTCATCTATCGGGCCGCCGATTTCCGGAGCAACGAGTTTCGGCTCCTGCAGGGTGGCGATGCCTTCGAGCCCGTCGAGGAGAACCCGATGATCGGCTATCGGGGTTGCTTCCGCTACGTGAAAGAACCGGAACTGTTCCAACTCGAACTTCAAGCACTCGATCGCGTTCGCGCGCTCGCTCCTGGCCTTGCACTCATGCTTCCATTCGTGCGGACGCTCTGGGAGCTCGAGCGTTGTATCGAGATCGTCGTGGACTGCGTTGATCCGGGCTTACCGAGGCTGCCGATTTGGATCATGGCCGAAGTCCCATCGGTCCTGTACCGACTCCACGACTATCGGTCGCTCGGAATCACCGGGATATCGATCGGGAGCAACGACCTCACACAGTTGATGCTCGGAGTGGACAGGGATTCGGAGATCTGTTCCGAACTGTTCAACGAACAGGATGACGCCGTTCTCCGAGCGATCGCCGACATCATCTCGCGCGCGAGATCCGAAGGGCTCTCCACTTCGCTCTGCGGACAAGCCCCCTCGAACAATCCCGCCTTCGCAGGGAGTCTGGTGCGGATGGGGATCGACTCGGTCTCGGTCGATCCATCGGCAGTCACCGACGTTCGCCGGAACCTACTGCTCGCCGAAGCGAGCTCGAACACATAGGAGAACAATGAAAGCATCTTCCGAACCTCAGCGACAGCGCGCATTGGTGGTTGGAACAGCCCCCCCGACTCGCTGCGGATTGGCGAGTTACACCTTCAATCTGAGCCGTGCAATCGAGTACGACGGAATGACCGCCGACATTCTCCGGCTTGTCGATGACAACGACGTGATCACCGGCCAGCCCTTCGCCATTCGCTGTCTTTGGAATCGATCAAGTGCGAGTTCGCTCCGCACCGCAGCGACGTTTGCGAACTCCTATGACGCCCTTCTGCTCCAGCACGAATTCGGCATCTACCCCGGACCGGATGGATGCGATGTCTCCGAATTTCTCGGATTGCTCTCCATCCCCGTCGTCTCAGTTCTCCACACCGTTCTTTCGCATCCGAGCGGACTTCAACGGGAAACCATCAATACGATCGCTCGAATCTCATCGTCCGTGGTCGTACACACCTCGACTGCACAGGATCGCCTCCTGGAGACGTATGACATCGATCCCGGGAAGGTCAACGTCATCCCTCATGGCGCATCATCCCGGATCGGACTCTCTCAGGAATTGGATCGAGGGGTCCCGACGCTGCTCACGTGGGGGCTCATCGGCCCCGGCAAGGGAATCGAACACGGGATCGAAGCGATCGCCGAGTTACGCCACCGCGGCCTCGACGTCGAGTACGTGGTTGCGGGCGCCACGCATCCCAACGTTCTCCGCACCTCAGGCGATGGCTATCGCCACGATCTGATGGCACTCAGTCGCACCCTCGATGTGAGCGATCTCATCCGATTCGACGATCACTATCGAAGTCGCGACGAGCAAGAACAACTACTTCGATCCTCCTCGTTCGTGCTGTTGCCCTATGACAGTCGCGATCAAGTGACATCAGGGGTTCTCGTCGAAGCACTGGCCGCAGGGAAGCCCATCGTCTCCACGGGATTTCCGCATGCGAGGGAGCTTTCCGATTGCGGGGGCCTTGCGCTCGTCGATCACCAACAGCCGATGCAGATCGCCGACGCAGTGGAGGCGATCCTGACGGCTCCGAGTCTCTACGATTTGATGCGTCGATCGTCCTGGCTGGAAGGCCTCCGCCACGACTGGAGTGTCGTCGGCCCCCGGTTCAGTCGGCTCTTGGACGCTTCTTCTGCGGGAGTCCTCGGCGAAGTAGTACCACTGCGGTCCGCGGTTCCCACTCAGGCGGTGGTCGCATGACTACGACCACACTCACACTCCGAGACCGGCTTCCACGGGTCTCGATGATTCCGGTGCTCCGACTGATTGACGAGGTCGGCATCGTTGAGCACTCGAACGGCTCCATCCCTGATCCATCACAGGGCCACTGCACCGATGATGCCGGCAGAGCACTCGGTCTCGCAGCACTCCTCCCCAACGATCTCGCGTCGCCCGAGATCGCCGAGCGATGTCTGGCCCAGCTCCAACGATCTCTCGTCGCTCCCGGGCGCTTCGTGCTCCGCCTCGACGACCGTGGTCGTCCGACCGAACATCCCGATAGCGACGATGCAACGGCGAGGGCGCTTTGGGGGCTCTCCCAGGCCGCTACGAGCGAACTCCCCCGCCCCGCGCGCGAGTGGGCGACCGAACTCCTCCGCTCGTTCCGCCTCTTCGAGTCACCGTTTCCCCGTGCTGCTGCGCACGCTGTTCTGGCCGGGTCGCTCCTTCTCGAATCCCCTCACTCCAACGAGTTCGGGGAGGAACTTCTCCTGCGCAACATCCAATATCTCCCTCGCGGCGTCGTGAGCCGATCGTGGATCTGGCCCGAGAGACGACTGTCCTACGGCAATGGACTTCTGGCCGAGTCGCTCATGTCCACCGGGGTGGCGCTGGGCAATCGGCAACTCATCGATGAGGGACTCGCCCACTTGAATTGGCTCATTCGCCAAGAGACTGCGGTCGCCGGGCACTTCAGTTTCACTCCCGTCGGCTCCGATGGAACCCATCGCCACCCGCGCTTCGATCAACAACCTCTCGAGGCCTGGACGACCGCCTCAGCGAGCGCAACTGCATTCGCTCTCGATCCGGCACCGAGATGGATCGATGCAGTGTCACGCGCCGCCGATTGGTTCGCCGGTCGTAATGACGGCAACGTCCCGATGTGGGATCACGAGAACGGCGCCGCCTTCGACGGCCTCACCGTCAACGGCGTGAACGGGAACGAAGGAGCCGAGTCGACCCTTGCGCTGATCGGCACACTCATCGAGTTCGAACGCATGAAGGAACTCTCGACCCGCACGACAGCAGCGACAGCCGGTCGATCCGATGGCTGAGCCGACCGATCATCGGGAACTGTTCCATCGCCATCCAGGGAATCCGATTCTGCGATCGAATGACTTCCCCACGATGGTGAACGCCGCCTTCAACCCCGGAGTGACCACGTTCGAAGGACGCACCCTGCTGCTGGTTCGAGTCGAAGAGCGGTCGGGGCTCTCGGGGTTCTCGGTCGTGACGTCGGAAGACGGTCGCACGAATTGGGTCATCGAGGCGGATCGATCGCTCGAACCACTCACCGAGAGTTTCGCTGAACACTGGGGCATCGAAGACGCCCGGATCACCCAGGTGGGCGATGAATACCTCATCCTCTACACCGGTTTCTCCCCGGGTGGGACGCTCGTCTGTCTCGCCGTGACTCGGGACTTTCGCACCTACGACCGCAAAGGCGTTGTCATGTCGCCCGAGGACAAAGACGCAGCGCTCTTCCCCACCACGTTCGGAGGACGGTGGGCGCTGATCCATCGACCCGCTCCTGCGAATCGGGACTTGGGTAGTCACATCTGGCTGTCCTGGAGTCCTGATCTCCATCATTGGGGCGATGCCAAAGTTCTCATTCCGGCGCGACGAGGTGGATGGTGGGACGCCAATCGCGTGGGGCTCGGTCCACCACCACTCCTGACCGATTCCGGGTGGCTCGTCTGCTACCACGGGGTTCGCACCACGGTCTCAGGATCGATCTACCGACTCGGGCTCGCCCTGCTCGAACGCGACAACCCGGCGAAGGTGATCGTTCGCGGCAACGAGTGGGTGTTCGGGCCCTCAGCCGAGTACGAACGTTCAGGAGATGTCCCCGATGTCGTCTTCCCCTGTGGTTGGGTCCTTCGCGATGACGGGGACACTATCGACATGTACTACGGCGCTGCCGATTCGACGGTTTGCCTTGCGACGGCGAGCCTCAACGAACTGCTCGGTCATCTCTTGGCTCATCCGTGTGTCGATTCAAACGATCTCCGGAGCAACGGTCGACCG
Organism: uncultured Bifidobacterium sp.; assembly: GCA_964566555.1. Taxonomy (GTDB): domain Bacteria; phylum Actinomycetota; class Acidimicrobiia; order Acidimicrobiales; family Acidimicrobilacustridaceae; genus Acidimicrobilacustris. The sequence continues at coordinate 4,919 of CAZMJK010000059.1, forward strand.
TGATCGTCTCTGATGCATGGTCTTCTGGAGACTGTCGCAGAAAACAATGAGTGGCATCGAGCACATTGCGACGAGCACCGCTCCGGGTGAGGGAATCGCTTGTCCGAGGAAAACCGAGATCGGCGGAATCAAGAAGACCGCCAGCAGGATCAACTCGACGGCGACGGCAACGAGAAGGAATCGGTTCGCACCGAAGGGAACCTTCCACACGACTCTCGTCGTACTGCGACAGGCGAATGAATTCGCCGCTTGCCCGAGAACGACGCTGGTGAACGCTGCTCCCGAGGCCGCTGCGAGTGATGCCCCAATCGGGAACGCCTCCCCCGGCCTCCAACCGGAGAGTCCGAAGGCAGCGAAGAACGCGACCATTTCGGCGATGGCAAGCGCCGGTCCGAGAAGGACAAAAGCCCTGAAGAAGACGGCGCGCGTCAACAGATGTCGCAGTTCGCGAGGACGCCCGAGCGTTCGGGGATCCGGCGGCTGCGCCCCGAGAGCGAGCGCGGGGAGCACCGATGTGCCCACATCGAGCGCAAGGATCTGAAGCACGCCGATGGCCAATGGGATTCTTCCTCCTGAGAGTGCCCAGATAACGAACGGTGCGAGCTCGGCGACGTTGCCGGCGAGGTAGTACGTCAGGAATCTCCGAATATTGGCGTACGTGGATCGACCCTGTTCGATCGCCGAGACGATCGTCGAGAAGTCGTCATCCAAGAGGATGAGATCGGCTGCATCACGCGCCACATCGGTACCGGACTTCCCCATTGCGATACCGATCGAAGAGGCGCGCAGGGCCGGGGCGTCGTTGACTCCATCCCCTGTCATCGCCACGACGTGCCCGCGACGCTGAAGCGCCCGAGTGATTCGCAGCTTGTTCTCCGGTGAGACGCGCGCGATGACGATCCCGTCATGATCGATCTGTTGGGCAACTTCGGCGTCATCACCGACGAGGTCATCACCGACAATCACGGGTGAGTCCGAAGTCGACAGACCGATTTCCGCAGCGATCGCCGCCGCAGTGCGGGGATGATCACCCGTCACCATCGCCACCCGAACGCCAGCGCGCCGACAACTCTCTAGGGCGTTCGCGACACCACGACGAGGCGGATCCGCAAGACCAACGAGTCCGAGGAGACGGAGGCGACACTCGAGGTCCTCGGCCCGCTCGCCGCCCAGCAGGGGCCCATCGAGCCTGCGAATCGCGATCGCCAGAACCCGCAGCCCCGAGCTGGCGAGACGGTGAAGCTCCACCTCCGCACCGGCACCATCGACACAAAGGGGAAGCACCGCGTCCGGGGCGCCCTTCACGATGACCTCGTCTCCGACCACGACCGTCATCCTGCGGCGGCGAGCGTCGAAGGGGAAACGAAGGACCTCCGGACGTGCAATCTCATCGGCTTCGAGATCGTTCCCGCACCGAGCGGACAGCGCGACGAGTGCCGCCTCCATCGGATCACCGCGAGCCTCCCAGGACCCATCGACGCAAACAGCTCGCCCTGAGCCACACCGTGCCGAGGCGAGCGCAACGCCGGCGACGCTCGACGCAGCATCGTCTGAGTCGAAGGTCACTATCGCTTCGGGTGCATAGCCCTCTCCCGAAAGGGTCGCTCTCCCGTTCGGCGTCCAGACCTCGACGACCTGCATCTCGTTTCGTGTGAGCGTGCCCGTCTTGTCCGTGCAGATGAAGGTTGTCGAACCCAACGTTTCCGCCGCCTCGAGATGACGAACCAGAGCTTTCCGCTCCGACATGCGTTGCGCACCGAGCGCCAACGAGAGCGTGACAGTTGGGAGGAGTCCCTCTGGAACGAGAGCGACGCTCACGCCGACCCCGAAGAGAAACGCATCCGATGGATCACTCTTGATCAGCACCGACACCGCGAAGAACGCGACCCCCACACTCGCCGCCATCGCAGCGATGAGACGGGAAATTCGTTCGAGTTCGACACGCAGCGGTGTGCGCGGTCGAGATCCAGCCGTGGTCATCTGGGAGAGCGCGGCAAATCGCGTGTTGGTTCCGACCGCGATTACGGTCGCTCTTGCCTCCCCTTCCACCACGAATGAACCAGTGAAGAGGCGGTCGCCTTCAGAGAGGTGCTCGGGAATGCTCTCCCCGGTGAGACTCGACGTGTCAACCGCAAGTGACGCCGACGTTCGAATCACAAGATCGGCGGAGATGCGATCTCCTTCCGAAAGAACGACCAGATCGCCGACCACGAGTTCTCCGGAATCGAGAACGATCGGTGTTCCATCACGTATGACGGTGCACGAGCGGGGAAGCAACTTACGCAAGCGTTCTGCCGCATGACCCGCCCGACGTTCCTGGACGAATGCGAAGAGGGCGTTGAGCACCACGATCACGAAGACGGCGATTCCCAACTGGGGCATACCCGCGATAAACGCCAGGATCCCGGCGATCCAGAGCAAGAGCGCGAAGAAGTGGACGAGTTGGACGACGAACTGCCCCACCACCGATGTGGACTCATGAAGACGAAACTCGTTCGATCCGAACTCCAACCGCCGCTGCTCGACCTCACTCGACGTCAGTCCGAGTGACTGTGTGTCCACGACGTCACCGTCCGATTGACTGTTGGCGGCCCCTGCGTCGCTCGACGACACCTCGAGAGGCACGAACAGCAAACGCGATCGCCCACCAACACATCAACGCCGCAACCCCGATGCCAACCACGGTGAGGATGACGATGGGCAGCGTGGTCACGCCGGTGACGAACTGGTCATCACGAAGTTCGCCATCGTGAGTGTGCCCGTATCATCAGCCGTCGCGGCGATACTGAGCCCTCCTGGGCCGCTACTCGCGCCCACATCGCCTTCGATGACGATCCGACCCGCCAGGGTGACCTGAATGCGAGAACCCTGCAGGTTGATGAACAACGGCTGAGGGCCAACGCGTTCGGCAAGCTCGAGCGGAGCCCGTGCGACAGCCGCCCACTCCCCGCGCACCTGTCGCTGGACGAGCACCTCGTCTGACGTGAGCAGCACCTCGATCCGCCCTCCTGCCGATTCCCGGAGGCGGACACCCGCGCTCATCCTCGGTGTGATTCCATCCACTATCGAGGAGAGCGTGACATTCTCCCATGCACTCTGAAGGGTGGACTCCAACCGACAACTCGTGATTCCTTCCGCAGCAATCACGAGCGTCTGTTTGGCGTAGAGGCAGGTGCCCTCCCCCACGACCAACCAATTGATCGAGTCGACAACTTCGGTCGGTCGACGGGGAAGAGAATCACCGATGGCTCCGAGCAGGGCATCGGCCGACAGTACGGTGCGACTCTGGGGAATCCGCGGCGCCATCGTCTTATCGATGTCGACGGTGACGACGATGGAACGACTGGTATCGAGGAATCCAAGATCGAACTGCTCGCCCACGAGCTCGGGAAGTCGAAGAGCGACCGCGGGATCGTTCTGAGGCAGTCCACTGTCATGAAACGGGTAGGACATCGCCATCGGTCGGCGACCGAGAGAAGATTCGATACTCACCTTCCCCGATTCGAGTAGTCCCCGCACCCGGCTCTCCCACACCAGAAGCGATTCGCCCTCGGCACGGGCCAACGCCGATGACGAATAGTGCGCGCCAAAATCCCACCGTCCCGAATTTCTCATGACCCTGAGGGTGTCCAAAGAGAGTTCCGGCGCGGCGGCCGGTGCCACGAGTTCCTCTGCAGTAAGAAACATCGCTGCGGTAAATCCATGTTCCTTCAGGATCGGATCAACGTCGGTCCACAGGCGCGAACCGGCGCCGTCGAATGTGATGAGCACGGGTTTGGCCGGAAGTTGGACATCTCGTCCCATGACGAACGACCGAACGTCGTCCAGGCCCACCGTGGAGAATCCGGCTTCGTCGAGCAGAGCCATCTGCTGGGCAATCTCCGAGATCGGGGGCAACGGAGAGCCTTCATCGGCACCAGCACTCGAAAACGAGAGCACAGGGATCGCGTCGGCAAAAGACTCGAACTGCTGAGCAAGCTTCATCGATTGATCGGAAAGCGTCACCTGTGGCACTTGGGATTGTGAAGGCAACGACTCGGCGGCACCCTGAGCACAGGCCGAGAGCCACAGCGAAAGCACCCCAAGCACAACGACGAGTACCGAAACCCCCAGGCAGACGGTCGTTCGTTCATCCTCGCCGGAGAGTCCAAACATCCGCCCCCACTTCGCTACATCAGTTCGTCTCGCCATTCCGCAAGTTGACAATCTTGATGGAGCATGCGCATCGCCCGTCGAGGGC
>CAZMJK010000060.1:0-7557 GCA_964566555.1 uncultured Bifidobacterium sp.
GACACCGAGGTGTCATCGGCTACCACGAACGGCCAGAACCAGAGATTCATCACCAGTCCGTAGGCCAGAGCCGCCACAGCGCCGTACACCGCCAGCACTGCGATCTCCCGCCGACCCTTCGCCGGTGGAAGACATCCGGCGAAGAATCCGATCCAGGCGGCGCCGAACATCTGGAACGGCAACCACGGACCCACTCCGCCGGTGAGAAGTGCGCTCACGAACAACGTCAGCGCGCCGAGCACGAACCCGAATCCCCTTCCGAACACCCGTCCAGCAGGAATGAGGAGGAAGAACACCGGCTCGAATCCAGCGACGCCACCACTGGGAAGTCGGAGGATCGCGCCGCACGCGGCCAACACCCCGATCAGCGCGATGGCCTTCGAATCGAGCGCTCCATCGGCGAGTTCGGCGAAGAGGACACCGATCAACAGCGGTATGAGGAGTGCGAAGATCCACGGCGCATCCGCACTATGTGACGCATCGACCGATGACGAAGATGAGGCGAACAGTGGCCACGCGAACGCCACGACTCCGAGAGCGAACGCCGCGAGCAGGAGCGCCCACGCAGTTCGGCCCAACCGAACCGCGGCGACACGGTGCGGCGTCATCACCGTCATATCGATGACGGGTTGCCCGAGGCCGCCAGTGCGAGCTCGACTTCATGCACCGTCAACAACGGCAACGGCGCGAGCACCTTGGCGACTTGTGGCGAGAACACCGGGGAGTGCACGATGACATCGCGTGCAGGGCCATCGGCCACGACCTCACCCTCGGCCAGCACGATGCACCGGTCGGCCACCGCGGCGACCACCTCGACATCGTGGGTGGCGATGACCACAGCGTGTCCTTCCGCCGCCAGTTGTCCGAGGACTTCCACGAGACGTTGCTTCGCCCCGTAATCCAGACCCCGCGTCGGCTCATCGAGAAGAAGGAGTGGCGGCTCCGACGCGAGCACGATCGAAAGCGCCAATCCCAACCGTTGGCCCTCCGAGAGATCTCGCGGATGCGCCTCCGGGTCGATACCGGGGACGATCCGATCGAGGACGGATCGGGTCGACCCCGCGACGAGACCAGCGTCTCGATCGGATGCGACACATTCCGCCGCGACCGAGTCGTGATAGAGGAGGACGCCGCTGTCCTGTGGCACCAGTCCGGCAACACGGATCACATCACGAGCCGACAGTCGATGAGGTTCGGCGCCCTCGACGAGCACCCGCCCGCCGATGGGTTCACGAAGGCCCACGAGATGGGAGAGCAGGGTCGACTTCCCGGCCCCGTTCCGACCCATGAGGGCGACCACCTCCCCCGATCGAATCGACATCGTGACCTCTCGCAACGCGGTGATCGGTCCGTACGACGCCCGCAGCGACTCCGCCGTCGCCACGATCTCGCCGGGGACTCGCGATCGGCGATCGACATCGATTCCGCTGGTCGTCAACCGTTCGCGCAATGGACCGGCGATACGCCGCGCGTCGCGGACCGAAAGAGGAAGCGGATTCCAACCGACGAGACGCCCCAGTTCAACCACCGGCGGAGCGACCATCGAATCGACGAACACGTCTTCGGGTCGACCGACGACTACCGGACGTCCGTCGCCCGGAATCATCACGATGCGGTCCGCGTACTGCACGACCCGCTCGAGACGATGCTCGGCGATCAAGATCGTGATGCCCAGATCGTGGACCAGTCGCGTCAACGCCGCGAGCACTTCTTCCGCGGCCGCAGGATCGAGCGCCGAGGTGGGTTCATCGAGGACGAGCACACGGGGACCGGCGGTGAGTACGGCACCAATGGCGACCCGTTGCTGCTGCCCTCCCGAAAGGGAGGACAGTGGGCGATTGCGCAGCTCGTGCAGACCGAGAAGATCGAGGATGTCCTCGACGCGGCGACGCATGACCTCGGGGGCGACACCGAGATTCTCCATCGCGTAGGCCAACTCGTCCTCCACGTAATCGGTGACGAATCCCGCCGCCGGGTCCTGACCGACGACCCCGACGACCTCGGCAAGATCACGCGGCGGCACCTCGGCGGTACTGCGTCCGTCGACCACCACCGAACCGGCGAGCACGCCACCGGAGAATCGCGGCACGAGTCCGTTGACGGCGCGAAGAAGAGTGGACTTGCCCGATCCGGTCACACCCACGACCAGACAGAGTTCCCCCTCGGGAACCTCGAATGAGACATCAACCAACGTTGGCGAGAGCGCCTCGGGATAGGTGACCGTCACATGTTCGAAGCGAATCATGCTGCGACCGCCAGAGGAGCCGAGGAATGCAGCGTGGGAGGAGTCGGGGCGATCCAGGCCGGGAGCGCAGCGACGAGAAGTCCGATGACAGCGACGACCGGCACCGCAGGCACTTCAATCGGATTGGTCGAAGGGTCCAACGCGTCGCCCCCTCGGCTCACGAGCACGAAACCGGCATAGGCAACGCAACCGGAGAGCGCGACGAGCCACTCCGGTACCGCCCACGGATCGGGCCGATAGCGCGTGCGGGTCGTTGAGCGACTCCCGGCGACGAGCGCACCCAACAGCGCGAGCGCACCGAGTGCGAGCGCGGGAAACCGGAACGACGCGGGGGCGGTGGGGTCGAGCAACCCGTAGGAGCCGACCGCGAGCGCCACGACACCAACGATCACCATGACGACCATTCGTCGACGCGCCCGCGGTGATGCTGCACCTCGCCGTCCGTAGCCACGACTGTCCATCGATGCAGCGAGCGAGACCGCTCGATCGAGCGCACCTTCGAGCACCGGCAGCGCCGACGCCGTCCACGCTGCAACTCCTCGATCGGAGCGGCCGCGCAACCGCCGCGCTTCTCTCACTTGACGAGACGCGATGATCGCCTGTGGCGCGAACGTGAAGGCGATGGTGACCGCCACGCCCGCCTCGTACAACGCCGACGGAAGGGCTCGAAGTATGCGATACGGGCTACACAAGGTCGTCGCTGCGCCGAAACACGCGAGCACGGCCGCCAATCGAAGGCCTTGGTAGAGCGCAGAGAGCAATGACTCGAACGTGACAGGGCCGCCGACACTCACGCCTGCGGCCCACGAAGGAAGCGTGAACTCCGGGATCGAGAACAACGTCGTGCCTGCGAGTCGAAGTCCGAACAACATCTGGAAGAGCACGCGGATCACAATGACGACGAGTCCGAGTCGAAGGAAACTCGTGAACGACCGCGACCACGGTGCTTCGACGCGGCGGGCGACCGCCACCCATCCCGCCACGGCGATGATCAGACAGAGCAATACCGGATTCGTGGTGCGCAACGCGCACGCCGCCAACGCCACCGCCCAGATCCACCACGCCGCCGGGTGCAGGAGACGGGGCGCGCTCATGCGGAACGTCGCGTTCGTCGCCATGCGCCGGCCGCAAAGATGGCGATCAACCCGAAGACGAGACCGATCGAGATCCATCGCCCCGTCGTCGACGAACCGGATGTCGACGACGCCAACGCAACATCGTCGACGACTTCGGGCGACGCGGCGACCGTCGTCGAGGGTGACGCCGTATCGACGGTCGCCTCGCCCGTGTCGCGTTGCCCGTCACTGGTCGGTCGAGACTCGACGGGCGTTCCGGACGACGACGGACCCTGCGTCGAACCAGCACCGGCTCCGCTCAGAGGCGCAGAGGACAGATCGGGTGTCACCGGTACAGCGGGCGCGAGTGCCGGGAACAACGAACGGGATGGGCTGATCCGCGGCGGCGGATCCTGTCCGTTCCCGGCCCCGCTCACGTAGCGCCAGCCTTCGATATCGCCGTCGGAAAGACGCCGAACGAAGGGGTTGTAACTGCCGTAGACCCATGAGCCCGAGGTCCCGTTGAAATAGGCCCAGTACTCGAAGCCCCCCGAGCTGCGATCACCGCACCCGGTCGCAGGACGACCATCGATCGCGCAGAGCAATCCGCTCGACCCGTACCGCGGTGCTCCCGTTCCCAACTCGGCACCGCGGCGCGCCAAGAGTTGTGACCCGGTCGTCCCCGCCGGGACGGCGAAGCAGGTCGCCGAGGATCCCCCGCCGATATCAGTCGCATCGACGACGAGCACCACCCGAATGGTCCCGGCCGCCAACGGTCCCGAACATCCGGCAGCACTCGCGGAAGGCGCGGTCCCGATCAGGCCGACGGCAGTGATGGCCGCCATGAGGAACACCGCGAGCGCGCGCCGAACGACCTTCGCCGGCGGGCGAGGCACGGATTCGGCGTTTGCGGAGGCGGTCACGGTCTTGGCGTTCTCGGTTCGACAGGAGCCGGAACGGAAGAGCGAGACCCGAACCGGACCGCACCGCAACGGCGAGGACCGCACCGAGCCCCATCCTCCGTAGTCCGACGACGGCGTTGTGATGGAGCATCCCCTCGAAGCAGGCATTCCGGCTCGTGACCACCCGGGAACGATCCCGGTGGGCACCTACGGTTGCGGGTCAGCGCCGGATTCGGACCGGCTTCCCCTGCTGCGATGGGTCAAGTTGTGCTGACACCCCACCACACGCGGGCCTCTCCGTCAATCACCGCCCGGAAGCGGGTGCACCGGTGGATTCCGGCGTGACCCCCGTATCCTCCCTTCATGGCTTCCGACGCTCCGTTGTCCCCCGGATTGACCGCTATGGCCGAGACGATCGGTGCGGCCATCGGCGATCTCCGGGTACGGGTCGGGCGCGAACTTCGTACCCTCGTCGCCGGCGACGCCCCTCCGGTGCGGGACCTCAGCCGACCGATCGAGGGCGATCCCGGCTACTTCGGTCCCGACAGCGTGACGTGGCGAGTGCACTCGGACGGCGCAATGCTCATCGGCGGCGTCCGTGCCCTCCTCGTGCAGACGATGCACCCGTTGGCCATGGCGGGGGTCGCCGAACACTCCGACTACAAGCGCCACCCCCTCGATCGTCTGGCCAACACCAGTTCGTTCGTGGCGGCGACGACGTTCGGCACGACGGAACAGGCCGATGCCGCCTTCTCCCTCGTGACCCGAGTCCACGAGCGGGTGGTGGGCACCGCTCCGGACGGTCGTCCCTACTCGGCCAACGACCCCCATCTGCTCTCGTGGGTCCACCATGCCGAAGTCGACTCGTTCCTGCGCAGCTACCAGCGCTACGGAGCCTCACCGCTGTCGACGGCCGAGGCCGATCAGTACGTGGCGGAGATGGCGATCGTCAACGATCGGCTCGGGGGCGAGTTCGCCGCCCGCTCGGTCGCCGAACTCGATGAATGGATGCACGCCATCCGCCCCGAACTCGAAGCGGGCCAGCAGGCTCGCGATGCGGCACGCTGGTTGATGCTCGCCCCGCTCCCGCTCTCGGCTCGTCCCGCCTACGGCGTGATCGCCCCCGCCGCAGTGGGCCTCCTGCCGACATGGATGCGTGAGCAGTTGCGACTCCCCTTCGTGCCGGCGTTGGATCCGATTATCGTCCAACCGGCCGCACGTGCACTGATCAGGACACTGACCTGGGCGATCGAAGGGGCGATCGAGGCCGACGCTGCCTGACGTGGTGCGTCAGATCCCGTAACCACCATCGACATCGAGCATCTGACCGGTGATGAAATCAGCGCGATCGGAGGCGAGGAAACACACTGCCTCGGCGATGTCCACCGCATCTCCGAATGTCCGAAGAGGGATGTTGCGCATCGTGACCTGCAGCGCGGCCTCATCGAGATCACCGGATGCCATCAGGCGCGCCGCCATTCCATCGGTGAGCATTCCCGGACCCACGCAATTGGCTCGCACGCCGAAACGGCCTTCCTCCGCAGCGAGCGCTCGCACCACTGCCTCGACCGCACCCTTCGTGCCCGATGACAATCCGTCGCGCACCGGATAGCGACGAGTCGCCGCCGTCGTCACCGCGACGATGCTCCCGCGCGTCGCTCGGAGGGGTTCGAGTGCCGGTTGAACCACGTTGAAGAACGCGACCGCTTCACCCTCGATCTGGGCGCGATAGGCCGACGGTTCGACCCGACTCAGATGCATCTGTGTGACATGTGGGCCCGCGGCATGCACGAGGGTGTGGAGACCACCGAACTCGGCCACCGCTGCGGCGATCACCGATGCCGCGATCGATTCATCGACGAGGTCCGCCGGCATGGCCACGATGCGTGCGTCCAAGTCGGCGAGGTCCGCGATGAGCGCATCGGCCGCGTCACGATTGGCTCGATAGGAGAACAACACGTCGCTGCCCCGTTCAGCGAGCATGCGCACGATCGCCGCGCCGATCCCGCCGCTGCCCCCCGTCACAACAGCCGCGCCTGATCGACCAGCGAAATCGTTCATCTGCACTCCCTCGAGAAGACTCGTCCAACGGTACCCGGCGCCGGGATGACTCATGACCGGTGAGAAACCCGCCACTCGACACCGAAGGGGGCAGACTCTTCCGATGCCTCGAGAGCAGGATCCGTATCGGCTGTGCTTCGTCTGCCTCGGCAACATCTGCCGTTCCCCAACCGCCGAGGGGATCATGATCGCGCAGGTCGCGGAGGTCGGGCTCTCCGATCGGATCGAGGTCCACAGCGCAGGAACCGCGGGTTGGCACCGGGGAGAACCTGCCGACCCGCGAGCTCGACAGGAGGCTCGTCGTCGGGGAATCGAACTCACCTCCCGTGCCAGCACCTTTCTCCCCGGCGATGCGGAGTTCTACGACCTCGTGCTCGCCATGGATCGAAGCAATCATCGGGACCTGCTCGATCGGAGCGCCCCCGACCACCACCCCCGCATTCGTCTGTTGCGCGACTTCGATCCTGCATGCACCGACGATGATCCGTGGGACGGCGAGGTGCCCGATCCGTGGAGCGGTGGGGACGACGGTTTCCGTCTCGTGTTCGATCTCATCGATGCGGCCTGCCGCGGCCTACTGATCGACATCCGCGCGACGCTTGCGGCGTCGTGATGGAGCGCCATCGTCGCCTCAGCACCCCGCCGTAGTATCGAGCGCGTGAGCACGTCGATGTCGACCACCGCTGTCGTTGACCACATCGACTCCAACGAGGACGACCCCCAGCCACCTCTCGATCGTCGGCTCGTTCTCGTGACCGCGGCACTCGTCGCCGTCGCCGTCGCGTGGCTCGTGTACCGACTCGTCACGTCGAATTGGTTGCCGATCGGCGACTACCGGACGCTGCAACTTCGCGTCTCCGATGTCGGGCGTTCCGAAACCCCGATCCTCGGGGTCTATTCGCGTTATCAGTGGAATCACCCCGGCCCACTGCTCTTCTACCTTCTCGCCATTCCGTACCGCTTGACCGGCGGCTCCGACGTCGGGCTCCTCATCGGCGCCCTCGCCATCAACCTCGCGGCCATCGGCTCGACACTCTGGATCGCCGCTCGCGCCGGACGGCGCGCCTTCGTTCTCGTCGGCTTCTTCCTCACACTCCTCTGCATCGGGATGAATCCCGCCGGCGTCGCCGACCCCTGGAATCCGACGCTGGTCATCCTTTCGCTCTTCGCCGCCACCATCGCGTGCTGGAGAGTCATCTTCGGAGACAGAGCGGCAGCGGTGATCCTCGCCCTCGCGGGGTCGTTCGCCGTGCAGTGCCATGTCGGGAGTGCACTTCCCATCGCACTCCTCATC